>JAGVNJ010000020.1 GCA_020053305.1 Candidatus Edwardsiibacteriota bacterium
GGGCCAAAAAGCGGCCAACGGGGTTTATCTGTACCAGATGACCGCCGGGGAATTCTCGGCCACCGGCAAGGTGATGATCATAAGGTAATATATATTCGGCGATGGGTTAAAACCCATCGCCTGTCGTCATCAAATCCCGCTAAAGGCGGGATTGGTGATGAATAGCGTCAGGATTCATCCTGACGAGGAATATGGTGGGGCAAATGTCAAAATCGCATAGTCAGTTATATTTTCATCAAATCCCGCTAAAGGCGGGATTGGTGATGAATAGCGTCAGGTTGAATCCTGACGCTATTCAAGCAATTAAAATCAATTATATCCTTGACTTTTTGGCCTAAATATTCTAAAATAAAACATTATCAATTCAAATAAACAGGGAGTTTTATCATGAAGCAAAAATTATGGTTAGCAATGGGCCTGGTCCTTTTGTTAAGCGCTACTTCGGTGTTATTTGCCAAACCAAGGCCCAAGGCCAAAGTAATGCCGTTCAAGGCGCCGCTTGCGGCCAAGGCTACGGTGGACACGGTGTTCTTCGACAACTTTGAAACCGACACCATGGGCTGGGACACCATGGACATGGCCACTCAGGAACCCTATTGGCATATCGACACCTACTCGCCGATAGGGGCCTTTGCCGGGCATCATTGGTGGTGCGGCACCAACGATTTTGCCGGGATCTGGCCGTTCTCGCCCGGATACGGCAACGGCTGGGTGCAGATGCTCTACCCACCGGCCTTTGACCTGACTACGGTAGCCTCGGATTCCGTCCAACTGAAATTTTACCATTACTACAATATAGAACCGCGCGGCGGGGGGGATGACTGGGACTGCGTCAACCTGTGGGGCTCAACCGACGGAGGGGACAACTGGTTCATTATGCGCCCCGACACCATCCGTTCCCAGGGCGGCGGTACGGCGGCCTATGATCTTAAAAAATCCTACGCCTGGACCTATACCGGCATGGTGCCCGACACCTTTCCGGTGCCGGGCTGGGGCGGCACCAACGGGGCCTGGAAATATGTGGTCTTCGACCTGTCGCCCTACAAGGGCCAGAACGTAAACCTGCGTTTTGCCACGGTCAGCGATCCCCTGGAGTCGGACGAGAACAGCACCACCGGGTATCACGGAGCCTGGTATATTGACAATATCTCGGTAGACACGGTTTACAACAGCGGCCAGCGGGGCCCGATCTTCTTTGACGACTGCGAATCGGGCAACCTGGGCTGGACCGCCGGATCCAAACCGCCCAAGATCCACTGGCACAAGACCACGGCAAGGTCTTTCAGCCCCGTCACTTCCTGGTATTGCGGTGACGACAGCACCGGGCAATATTGGTGGGGCTATTCCGACGCCATTGTGTCGCCCCTGATAGACCTGACCCCGGTTCAGAACACCCAGCCCTGCTATGTGGACTTTAAGGTGTTTCCGCACCTGCCGGATGACGGCAGCGATGCCAATACCTATTGGGACTGCTATTCGGTGGATATCTCATCCGATAGCGGCAAGAGTTGGGCGGGCGTGACGCCGTATATTTATATCGATAACACCGCCGCCTGGGTTGATCAGTCCGTCATCGGGGTGCTGGATATAAGCAACTATATCGGCAAAATAGTCAAGATCCGGATCGGCATGAGCTCCGATGGCGATTTCAATGTGGGCGAGGGCCTATACGTGGACGATTTTATCGTCACCGGCAAGACCCGCGAGATACTGCCGCCTCCGGCCACCATTCTGCTGGTGGACAACGACGGCAATGCGGTCGACCTGGCCGCCAACTCCTGGACCAAATATATGGAGTCTTCCTTGGCCAATCTGGGATACCGCTACAGCGTAGCCGCCATCGGCACCAACAAGGTGATGACCCCCGGGTACCTGGAACAGTTCCCGGCGGTGATCTGGAACCTGGGGTCCAATTTCGATTACCGCACCGGCCCCGGCTACCGGGCACTGACGGCCATTGACCAGGTAAACATCATGGCCTATCTGGACAACGGCGGCAAGCTGTGGATGTCCGGCCAGTATTACTTCTTCGCCAACGGCACCCAGCTGGACACCACGGTTCATCCCAACCTCTGGATGGATTACCTGCACTTGGCCCCGGAAAACGGCTGGGCGGCCACCACCAGCTACTGGGGATACGGACAGTCCGGCGATCCCATCGGCGACGGCCTGGCCGATTCGCTTTTGTACGACAGGCTTAACGGCGGTTACTCCTGGACCGGTCCGGCCAAGGCCTATTCGCTTAATCCCGACACCCCCTCAGTTGATGTGTCAGGTTTTATGACCAATGATGACGGCTCTTTCAACGGCCTGCGTTACCAGGATGCCGGCTTGGGCTACAAATTAGTTTACACCGCATTTCCGTTCGAGGCGGTCTCGGAGCAGATAAAACGCGACACCCTGGCCTCCCGGATCATCCAGTGGATGCTGCCCGGCGTTCCGGAATACATGCCTCCGGCGGTTCCCACCGGATTGACGGCTGTTCAGCAGTTTGACAGCGTGATCTGCGCCTGGAACGCCAACAGCGAACCCGACCTGGCCGGCTACAATGTATACCGAGCCCTGCAGACAGGCCTGCCGGTGTGGGTCAAGATAGGGACGGTTACCACCAATTCCTTTGTGGACAAGTTCATTGCCGATGGCGCTATCTATCACTACGCGGTGACCGCCTTTGACGATAAACTGCCGCCCAACCAAAGCGTCTTCTCCACCTGGTTCTATCTGCATGTAACTTCATGGAAGGGCGTGGAAGGGGAGCCGGTTGCCTCAACCCCCGGATACTTCAGCCTGGGCCAGAACAATCCCAACCCCTTCAATCGTTCCACCAGCATCCAGCTGGCCCTGCCGGCCCAGAGCCGGATCAGGCTGGTTGTTTACAACATCACCGGTCAGCAGGTGAGAACCTTGGTTGATGACAACCTGAATTCCGGATATCACAATATTACCTGGAACGGGCGCGACCAGAGCGGGCAGTCGGTTGCCAATGGCATCTATTTCTACCGGATGGAGGCTTCCGGAGCCAACGGGCAGAAGTTTGCCCAGACCAAACGTTTAAATCTGGTTAAATAAGGAGAGGCATAAATGCGTAAATTCATATTATTAACCGCCCTTCTGACTTTGGCTGTTGTTGCTGTCAATGCAGCGCCCCCGTCAGTTACCCTGACCACCATCTGGCCTGATACTTCCTATGCCGGGCCGTACACCGTAAGGACGGTGATAAAATGCCCTGACGGAGTTGGCTATGTCGGCTTGGGCTTCAAATACAATCCCACCGACGGGCCGTGGTACTGGTACTATGGCGGTTGGCTCGATCCCAACGATGACTGGATAGAGGAATACACCCAGGTGGGCGACACCTTCTATTTTGACATCCCGGCCATACCGGTGGGATTGGAAACCCCGGTTGAGATCGGCTATTCCGTATATGCGGAAAATGCTTCCACCGGCGATTATGTTGAGTCTCCGGGAAACAACGACTACTACAGCTTCATCAACACGATCTATTCCCCGGCTTACAGCAATGTCAGCGCCCTGAAGGACACTTTTTTCACCGGGCCCTTCGTGGTTAAAACCAACCTAAGCACGGTCTACGGCGACTCGATCAAGGATGATTTCATCTACAGCGACATCGCCGGAGGAGTCAACTATCCCCGGGACAGCGTGGCCGGAGGGTTCTACTATTACAGCATGCCCCGTCACGGCGGCGCCACGCTGACCCCCATCAATGTTAACTGGTTCATGACGGCCTACGACACCATGGGCAACTGGGCCCAGTACCCCACCAAGCGCGACACCATGAACCGTTTCCGGATCATCGATCCCTGGTCATACAACACTAAATTGATCTCCAACACCGACCAGCTGGGGCCGTTTCCGGTGTGGACCAGCTTCAAAAGCGAAGGAAATATCGCCAACGACTCCCTGTGGATATTCCAGTCCGGCTGGGTTCCCTATCCCCGGGACAGCATGGCCGGGGGCGTCTATTATTACACCATTCCGGCCCAGAGTCTGCCGGTGGTCAATCCGGTTAGCGTTATCTGGCACATCAAGGCCGGCGATGACCTGACCGGGAACTACAGCTACCAGCCGATCACCGCGCCTCTTACCAATAACGAATTCCGGATATTCGACTGGACCCCGCCCCAGGTAAGCAATACCACCGCCTGGAAGGATACCTCTTTTACCGGGCCGTTCCCGGTGTACACCCAGGTGAAAGATACCTCCGGCGTATCACAGGTCAGGCTTTATTACCGGGTAAAACCGTTCACCACCAGCGACACCAGCTGGAGCTACCTGCCGATGTCCCTTACCGGCAGCCCCGACCAATATAAGGCCTCGATACCGCCCCAGTACCCCGGCACCATGGTCCAGTATTATGTCAGCGGCCGGGACGGGGCTTTGGACCAGGCCGGCCAGCCCATCTGGAATACCGGCTATTACCCGGCCGGCGGATCGCTGACCCCCTGGCATTTCTTTGTGGGCGATCACCAGCATAAGATTCTGTTGGTCAATGATGCGCTGCCGGCCAATGATTACGGGAACTATTATACCACCTGCATGGACACCACTGGGGTAATCTACGGCTACTGGGACAACCGCAAGGCCAATGTTCTTTCAGCGCTCAACCATTTCAACGTGCTTATCTGGTTCACCGGCGATGACAGCCTGACCACCCTGACCCAGGCCGAAAGGGACAGCCTGTCGGCATTTCTGGACCGGGGAGGGAATCTTTTATTATCCTCCAAAAACCTGGGACAGAATGTCAGCGATACGGCGGTTTTCTATAACAGCTATCTCAAGGCCGATTTTGATGTCGCAACAGTTGCTGTGTCGTATATAAATTCCATAGGGCAGACAGCCCTTCCGATAAGTCATGGGTTAGCAGATACTTTAGGCATCCTGCTTACAGGGACAGCCGGTAACTATAGATCAATGGATAGAATATTCCCCTTAACGGGCGCAGAATCGGTTTTCAATTTCAGAACGATCGGCGGTTCTAGCGTAATAAGGTGTTCTACCAGTGTATATAAGGCAGTATTAAGTTCCGTTCCCTTAGAGGCAGTCGGAGCAAATACTCCGGGCAAACTGTCCCGCACTGAATTCATTGCCAGAGTACTCAGGTGGTTTGGTGTTCCGGCCTTCTACAAGGTGGAGGGGGAGCCGGAGGCGCTGGCCTACGGTAAATTAGCCATTCTCAACCAGGCCAGGCCCAACCCGTTTACCACCAGCACCTCGATCTCCTATATTCTGCCCAATGCTTCCCGGGTGGCCTTGAAGGTCTATAACATTTTGGGGCAGGAGATTGCTTCCCTTTATGACGGAGATCAGACTGCCGGGATGCATGAAGCCTCCTGGAACGGTCTTGACCACAGCGGAAGGAAAGTGTCCAACGGTGTCTATCTCTACCGCCTGACCGCCGGGAGCCAGAGCCTGACCAAGAAGATGGTAAAGATAAGATAGCGTAAATAGTTCTCATTGAAAATCCACAGATTACACAGATTTTCACAGAATGACCCATTTATAACTTCTTGGTAACCAAAAATTAACAGTCTGCGTTAATAGTTCGGATAACGCTCACTACAACGTCTGTAGCTAATGGGTTTTTCAGGGGCAACTAAATACCGAATAAAATGGCAGGGTGCAAGCCCTGCCATTTTTTCATATTTTATAATTTATGTGCAATAAATACATTATTGTAAAGCCATAATGATCAAAAACTTACGGTATGCATATATTTATGATGTAATGTTTGCGTTAATTTATGTAAAAGTTGGAAAAAGAAATTATATGTTTATGATAAAAATTTTGTAACACACTAAATAACAATAAGTTAAATTATTGGGTTATATGCCATGGCGGCATATATATTGCATGTGTATTGTGTAATAGCGTAAAAATCCAAAATAAATAAAAAAATAAAAGGAGTAAAAAATGGCTAGAAAAACCAGCGTATGGTTAACCGGCTTGGCGCTGGCCGCGGCTCTGGTAAGCATCTCCCTGATAGGCCTGAAAGATGTGGCGGCCTACAAGGCGGATTTCAGCCCCAGCAAAGCCTCACAGCAAAATATTGCCAAGCCCCAGGTGGAGGACCAGGTTAAAACCGATGACGGCGTTCCGAAATTCGCCGGCGAAAACAAAATAACGGTGGATGTCCAGCCTTACGCCAATGCCGGCGTCATTGAGTTCTCCAACGGCTACAAGATCAACACCAGCCAGGGCGAACCCAAGCTTCCGTCCGACCTGAGATACGATTCACCCAAGGGCGACGAGCCGGCCTATTACATCGTTCAATTCAACGGACCGGTGCAGGAGGCCTGGCGCAAGGGCCTGGAGAAGGCCGGGGCCGAGGTGATGTTCTACCTGCCCAACTACGCCTTTGTGGTCCGGATGAACGAGGCCATCAGGGGCAATATCACCGCCGCCAAGGGCGAGGTCAAATGGACCGGGCTCTATCAGCCGGCCTACAAAATATCCCCCCGGCTGGCTGCCAATGCCAAGGGCGGAAAGATTCGGGCCTCCATCAGCCTGTTCAGCCCGGAGGATGTGAATTCGGCGATCAGCCAGATAGAGGCCGTCACCGGGCACAAAATATTCTACAAATCCTCCTTCGAATGGGAACCGGGCAAGTTCAACAAGAAGATATTTGTTGATATCAGCTTAGACAAGCTTAGCGCCTTAGCCAACATCAGGGGCGTTTCCTGGATGGAGCCGATGCCGGTGTTCAAAATCTCCAACACCAACACCCAGGTTACCATGCAGAACGGCGTCCTCACCGCCAACGCCAGGCCTTTTTGGGTTTTGGGCATCAGCGGCGAGGGCCAGATAATCCAGAATTTGGACACCGGCTGCGCCGAGGCCAACGAATACTTCCAGCACTCCTCCAACCGCAAATCGGCCTGGTACTGGGACAACACCCACCGCAAGGTGGTGGGCCAGCAGCCGGGAGCCCGGGCCGACGAGATCGAACTGGGCTGGGCCGCCGGCACCATGTCAAAGTGGGGCGACGAATTGGCCAACAGCTACCACGGCACCCATACCGCCGGCAGCAATTGCGGCAATGACAGCTCGATTTTAACCGGCACCGCCGAGGGGATGGCCAAGCATGCCAAGCTGCTGTTTATTGACGGCGGCGGCGACTCCGGCTCGGTGTTCGGCACCTGGGACATCAACCGGGTGGGCTCCTGGGGCTGGGACAGCGCCTTCAAATACATCAGCCAGCGGGCCTACATCTCCTCCAACTCCTGGGGCAGCGATGACGGGGGCACTTACAGCAGCAGTTCCATGGAGTCCGACCAGTTCATGTGGAGCCACAAGGACTATCTGTGGGTGTTCGCCAACGGCAATACCGGAATCGAAGCGGTGCCGCTGTCCAAGGCCGGCTCTCCGGCCACCTGCAAGAACGGGGTGGCGGTGGGGGCCCTGGCGGCCGCCGGGGCCAGCGGGCTGGGCGGGGCCAACACCAAGGCCACCTTCTCCAGCTGGGGAAGATTGCTGGACGGACGCTTAAGCCCCACGGTCAGCGCTCCTGGCACCAACATCATATCGGCCGACGGCGACGGGGCCGGCACCAGAACCATGAGCGGCACCTCCATGGCCTGTCCGATCGTGGCCGGTAGCACCGCCATGCTCCGGCAGTACTTTACCGAGGGCTGGTATCCCACCGGAACCAAGATAGCCGCCAACGGCTTCACCCCCTCGGCCGCCCTAATGAAGGCCACCCTGGCCATCAGCGGCGACAGCACCACCAGCTGGTGCGGCTCCTTCGTGCCGGACTCCCTGTTCGGCTGGGGGAGGGTCAACTTAGACACCGCCCTGTTCTTGTCCGGCAACCAGGTCAAGCTGTTAGTCAACGACAACCGCACCGGGGTCAATACCGGCGAGGCCATCGAATACCTGCTTAACATACCCACCGGCGCCACCGGGCTTAAGATATCACTTACCTGGACCGACTACCCCGGCAGCACCACCGCGGCCAAGGCCTTGGTAAACGACCTGGACTTAGACGCCTACAATCCCGCGGCCGCCCGCTACCGCGGCAACCGCTACGGCTCCGTCCTGCCCAGGCAGTCGGTTACCACCGCCACCGACAACGATAATATTGACATTTTGGAGGGCATCAAGGTGGTTGCCCCGGCAGTCGGTACCTGGAGGATCAGGGTCACCGGCAAGAACGTGGCCATGGGGCCGCAGCCCTTTGCCTTGGTGATCACCTATAGGACCGCCCTCCCGGCCATGGGCAAGGTTTATTTAGATAAAAACTCCTACGACACCCCCATCGGCGGCGGGGTGGGCGATACCCTGCGGATAGAGATTCACGATCCCAACAATGTTCTGGCCTCCAACAATGTGGCGGTGTGGGCCAAGTTCGTGGAGACCCAGCCGGAAACGGTGTCCTGCGTCAAGGTGGGCGACGGGCTGTTCCGGGGCAAGATAGCCCTGTTCAACGGCAACCCGTTGCACGCCGACGGCCGTCTGAGCGTGGACTATCTCGATTCCGTCAGGGTGGTGTATGTGGACGCCAGCCCGGCCGGGACCGACACCGCCTACGCCAGCATCAACGGGGGCTCATTCACCATCACCAATGTCCGGGCCGGCGACACCCAGCCCCCGGTGGGGACCATGAAGCTGATCATGTGGAACACCTCGCAGAACACCACCAGCCGGGTCTATTATGGCCTGACCACCGCCCTGGGCAGCACCGTCGGGGTGGATACCCCCTTAATGATCAACAACACCGTTAAACTGACCGGGCTGGCCGCCAACCAGATATACTATTACGATGTGGAATCCAAGGATGCCAACGGCAATACCCTGCGGGACGACAACGCCGGCCGCCACTATATGTTCAGCACCGGCGGCGGCAGCGGGCTCAACGATATCCTGATCTGGATGTGGGACGATAACGCGTATGCCAACTCCTTCATCCATGGCGACTACCTGACCTATGCCCTGCAGCAGGGCGGTTGGAGCTACGACTGGTGGTCCAGCCAGCTGCAGGGGCCGCTTACAAGCGCAAAATTAAAAACCTATAAAGCTGTGTTTGTGCAGGTAGCCCAGGATGGGCCGTCGGGCGGAAATTATCCTGCCTTCACCACTGCCCAGCGCGACACCCTGAAGGCCTATCACGATGCCGGCGCACGATTCGCTGTCACCGGCAACGACATCGGCTGGGATACTTGGAGGAACCAGGCGGCCGGGCCGGATCTGCAGGCCGACACCATCTTCTGCCGCAACTACCTGCACTTCAGCTACGTCGGCGACCACATAGTTGAAAACAGCGCCCTCACCATTTACGGCGTTACCGGGGATCCCATCTCCGGCGCCTACACCGGCGGGGTCAGCCACACCAGCTGGAGAGCCGGAGCCTGCGGCGACAGCGTCAGAAATTCCCATTATTTGCCGGGCTATACCGGCGCGGCCGGGACCGGCAGCCCGGTGTGGGATTTCCCGGGCACCACCCTGGATACCTGCGGAGTCAAGTGGCAATCCACCAATCCCATGGGCACGCCGGGCAACGGGGTGTGGGGCGGCTACCAGACCAGGACGGTTTTCAACGCCTTTGAGATCACCCAGTTGGAAGCGGCAATTTCCAATAGCGCCATCCGCACCGATATATTGAACAAGATGTTCATCTGGCTGATCGGCCACGACCACCCCTACGACACCATCCAGACCCCGGTGGCCGGCCAGGTCTATACCGGCGACGCCATTCCCATCGCTTGGCGGGCCTATGCCAAGGGCGGGGCCACCATCGACACCACCTGGGTGGAATATTCCAACAACGAAGGGGCCAGTTGGAATACCCTGCTTAAGACCACTTCTCTGGTTGCTTCGCCATATACTTGGGACATCACCACCCGGGAGAACGGCAGCAAGTATCAGGTGCGGGTCAGGGTCCAGGACAAGGGTCTTTATCCGGCCATGAGCGGCTTTGATACGGTGGGCAACTTCACCATCCAGCGGGTGGGCAACGACTTCACCGGGCCGGTAATCGTTCCCGGAACCATAAAATTCGCCCGCAACCCGGTGGGCAACCAGACCGGCAACGGCTTGATTGTATACTGCGACGCCTCCGATTCCAGCACCGGGCTTTCCGGCATAGGCGCAGTCAGATGCTCGGTCCGGGTGGGCGCCAGCTCCTATATAGGCAACCTTTCTCCCACCGATGGCTCATGGGGCGGCGTTTATGAGAAGGCTCACGGCGGTATTTCAACTTTCAATTGGGCTCCGGGCACCTATACCGTCCACTTAAGGGCTCAGGACAATTCGACGGCCAAATCTGTCAACAACTGGGGGGCTTGGTCCACTACCACCCTGACGGTTCTAAGCGGCATCAGCACCCCCGGCGCGGTCTCGCTCTCTTTCTTCAACCATCTGGTCTCCACCCAGGGTGTAACCCTCAAGTGGGCCACCCAGTCCGAGCTGGAATCCAAGCTTTGGGAAATAGAGAGAAGCGCATCGGCCGCCGGACCGTATGTCAAAATCGCCGAAAAGGAGGCCCGGGGAACCACCAACCAGCCGACCGAATACGAATACTTTGATGTTTCGGTTGCTCCTCAGAGGGTTTACTATTACCAGCTGGTGGAGGTATCCCGGAGCGGAGACCGGACGCCATACGGGCCGCTGGAGGTCAAAACCCTGGGGCCGGCGTCCTTTGCCCTGGGGGCTCCCATACCCAATCCGTTCTCCGGCCAGGCCGAGATCAGATTCCAACTGCCGGTTGCATCAAATGTCAGCCTGAAGATCTACAACATCACCGGACAGCTGGTCAATACCCTGGTCAGCGAGGCCAGGCCGGCCGGCTATTATTCGGTCCCCTGGAACGGCAAGAATGATAAGGGCCAAACCATGTCCAACGGGGTATATTTCTACTCGCTGGAGGCCGGGAGCTTCAAAGCCACCAAGAAGATCACCCTTATCAAGTAGTCATTCTTAACCTGAAATTGACGCCCCTGACGGCAGGGGCGTCAATTCGTTTTGGCGCATTGATAGATTGAGACCTCAGCGAAACCAACCAGTGAAAGCCTGACGTTGGCCGAGTAGCTGGCATTTCGATACGTTTACACTACTCAATGTCCAGCTGTATCGAGGCCAACGTCAGGCAGGCGCTCGGCGGATAGTTTCGCAGAAATTTCAGTGTTTGTATAACAGATAATTATAACGTTGAATCCGGGAAATCATGTCAATCCTGTCCAATTTGGTTCTGGGCTTGTCCAGGTTATGAAGCCGGAAAGCAAGGAAACTGTTGACATTTACCGGCGTTATGCCTTATACTAAAGACAGTTATCAAAACGTCCATCAATAATTTCGGAGGGACCCATGAGAAAATTTTGGTGCATAGCATTCATACTATCCCTGGCAGCCGGCTGGGGACTGGCCCAGTCCGACAGGGCCACCATCAATGCTGGAGCGTTGAAAACCGACCTGCTGTCGAACAATCTGATGGGGGATACCACCGCCTCCCGGTACCTTCCGGCCGGGTTCTTTCCCTATCACGAGCATAAAGCTCTTCTGAAGCTGGGCAGCCTGTGGCTGGGAGGATCCATCGACAATAAGAAACACTTCGGGGTCAGCGCCGGATATATTGATGGAGGCGGCAAGATCGGCAGCGAATGGAATAACGACGGCAACCTGATATCAGCCGATATTCCGGGCGCGGTTTCGCCCTTGGAAATTTCAGCCGGCTTCGGGGACACCAGCCATGCCGCCAATCAGGGAATCAAGCTGGGCATCAAGGCCGGCCTGACGGTGCATCAGTGGAGCTATTCGCCGGTAGACAAGTTTTATATCCTGAACTATAAGCTGGAGAACGTGGGGGGCGAAAAGGTGGACAGCCTGTATGCCGGGCTTTACCATCTGCCCACTGTTTTCCGGGATGCCGTCAGTAACTCCTCCAACCTTGATTTCTGCGGTTTCGACAGCTCGCCCGATCCGGTCAACGGGGTAAGCCGGGACCTGCTGTGGATCACGGCCGATTCGGTCTCCTGCTCCAACAGTTACGGGATCGACCCCCAATTTCTGGGCATCAGATTGTTGCAGGCAGTTGATCCGGCGGGCAGTTCTGCCGGGCTGAACGGGGCTTCCAGCTGGTTCGGTCTGAGAATGGAACCCTACAGCGACGACGATCCCCTGAACCCCTACAGCAAATATTTTTACCTGAGCCGGAACAGATCGGATGTGGCCGATGTTCAAAAAATAAATGCTCCGGTAACCACTTTCGACACCCTCACCCTTGATTTCTTCGGGCAGGTTATCACTGATGTAGAAGGGGTATGGGATGTTAACGACACCAACCATCTGGGCCTGAACTATTACACCGGAGGATCGTTTGACGCCGAAAGGGGCCTGATCCATCTGGGAACGTCCAAAGCCGACAGACTGGCGCTTATCAACAGCGAGGAGAGCTGGCCCTGGGACACTTTGACCCTGGCAGTCTCGGTGACCCCGGTGGCCTCGGTGTCCGGGGTATACGATAATCCCCTTGATACCGGCATCAATTATTATTCCGGGGGCAGCTTTGTGGCGTCCACTGGGACGATCACCCTGGGCACCCCCTATTACGGCGGCGCCCAGTTGTATGTGGATTATTATTATAAAATCAACAATGTGGCCGTTTCCTACAACTATTATTTCAACAAGGTCATCACCACCCCCTGGGACAACCTGACCCTGCAGATAAATCCGTATGCCGTTCAGTTCATTGAGGGGGTCTACTGGGCCAAGGACAGTTCCTGCGCCGGAACCAATTATTTCACCGGAGGGTCATTTGACCGGTCCAGCGGGATGATCAGCCTGGGTATGGCCATCGATGATGACACCATGACAGCGAACAATTATTATACACTGACCCATGATGCCGGCTGGGGGCCTTCTGCTGATCTAATTGCAGTAGATTGGATAGACCCCGCAAAAATTACTGAGATCTTGTCAGTTTACGACGCTACCAGCACTGATCGCTATCCGGGTGGCAGCTATGATCCGTTTACTGGTTTGATAACTCTGGGAAATCCTTTTCCGGATACCACTTATAACGAGGTGTGGATAAATTATCGGTATCTATCCACTCCGAACGTCTGGGTGAAAAACTACAAGCCGGAACTTTCGACCAAGAATGTCCTGGCCTCGGTCGGCCCCTGGACCATGGATCCGGGCGATACGGCCCGGGCGGTCTTTGCCGTGGTGGCGGGAAACACATTATCCGAACTTCAGGCCGCCGCGGATTCAGCTCTTTATATCTGGAACAATCCATCAGCCACTATTTCGGCCCTGGCCGGATCGGTTTCCGGTATGGTGGAAAGGACCGCCGGAAGGGGGCCGGTCTCCGGGGCCAAAGTAGTGGCCTATCAAGGGGTGGCGCCCATTGACTCGGGCTATGCGGATAACAACGGACGGTATTTCATCAGCAATATCTCCGGCGGACTTTACGACTCGCTGGTGGCCTCGGCGGTGAATTATCTGCCTGCCAGCTTGAGTAATGTTACCGTTACCAATGAGCAGAATAATGGAGGAAATAACTTGACCCTGGTATCCTCCCGGGCCGACCTGTCGGGCAGCATCGTCCGGGCCGATGGGATCACTCCGGTAAAGATGGCTCGGGTCGATATCCGGGGCGCCAATATTGATTCCGCATTTTCCGATGTTTTCGGCTATTATCAGTTTTCCGGTTTGAAAATCACCGCCGGGGACACCCTGATCTTTACTGCCCCTTACTGCCTGACCGACACGGTGCCCGGCATCATCTTGGCCGAGGATTCCGCTTCGGCCTGCAACCATACCATGCATTCCCTGACCGGCTGGATAGACGGCCTGATAACCAAGCTGGACGGCATCACTCCGATCGCCGGGGCGTCGGTCAAAGCCGCCAGACCGGCCGATACCGTTTCCACCATAACCGGAGGGGACGGCAGATATAGCCTGGGCGGACTGTCCGCAGATAATTACAGTATTCTGGTTTCCGCCAGCTGGTTTGCCTCCGATTCGATAAGTGGTATAGCTTTGGCGGCCGACTCCACGGCCCAGGCGAACCTGTCTCTCAAGCAGGCCAACAATATTTCCAGCCTGATATGGCAGAAGAAATCTACCATGCCTTCCTGGCGATATGGCTCGGCCTCGGCTATGGCCGGCGGAAAGATCTACTTATTTGGCGGGCGCGATTATCTGGGCGCAACCAATACCGTTTTTTGCTACGATCCGGCAGCCGACACTTCCCGGGGCGATCCCTGGAATAGTCTGGCCGATATGCCGATTGCCCGTTATGGACTGGGAGCGGCTGCGGTGGGGGATACCATCATCTATGTGATCGGCGGCTACGACAACGACAGCCTGCCGTTGTCGGCCATTCAGGCCTACCTGCCGGCTTCAAACAGTTGGGTAACCGGGCTGGCCAGTATGCCTACTCCCAGGGCGTTTCTGGGAGTGGCTAGCATTTCTGACAGTATTTATGCGGTTGGTGGCTTGAATTCAAGCATCGCTGGTTTGTGTACTGTAGAAGTATATTTACCCCAAAGCAACAGCTGGGTTACAGTAAAATCACTTTTTGGCGGAGCATCGTGGGGTCGGGCGGGTATGGGTTTAGTATCCGTTGACAGTTTTGGGGTTAAAAGAATTCACTCGGTGGGTGGGCAAAGACTGGGTGGAGCTTATTTGAATATTCACAATAAATATAACCCGATTACTAACGCTTGGATTAGTCGCTCAACCGTTCCCTGGTATATTGCCTTCGGCACTGCTGTAAATCTGAACGATTCGTTATATATTATTGGCGGTCGTAATGATGGTGGTTTCTCTAACAAAGTAGGTGTTTATAATAATTTTGCCAATACTTGGGCTACAGCCACAGATTATCCTTCAGTTTCAGCCTACCCCTCTTCTATGGCGATGGATTCCGTGGGTATCTGGGTTTTAGGCGGCAAAACGGCCGATACGTATATTTCCGATGAAATATATTTCGGCTACAAGGCGGGCGGGATAACCGGCCTGTGCAATACCACCACCAACGGTCCGGTGATAGGCGCTTTGGTCAGCGCCATCTCCGGCTCAAAGGTTAAAAACACCGAAGCTACCGATAATAGCGGCTACTATACTTTGGCCGGACTGGAGCCGGGCACATACGATGTCCGCATCTACAAAGCCGGGGTGATGGACACCGTTATATCCCAGGTGGTGGTCCGTTGGGGCAAGGTCACTAATGCACCAACCGTTACCGGTGTGGCTGGCGGCAAACCAAGCGCGGTGATTTCAACTTTCGCGTTGCATCCGGCGTATCCCAATCCGGCCAGAGGGGTCTGCAATATCAATTATCAAATACCGTCCAATTCCAGAGTGGAGCTTGCAATATACAATGTCCTGGGCCAAAAGGTAAAAACCTTGGTTTCGGGCAACAAATCTGCCGGCAATTATTCAATCAAGTGGGCAGGAGACGACAGCCGGGGCCAGAAGGTCGCCAATGGCATTTATATTTACAGATTGCAGATGAACTCCGGAATGGAAAATAAAACCGCCACCAAAAAGCTGGTGCTGCTCAGGTAGAGTTTCAGGGCGCCGTATAAAAATATTTTTATACGGCGCTTTTTTTACTTGACAAATTTAGAACTTTAAGATAACATAATAAAAAATGAGGGGACGCACTATAGCCAGTTAAATGTCAGTATCAAAAGTCATCTTTGCTTTAAACGGTGATCTTATGGATACTGGCTATACTGAAAGAATACAGTGATATGAAGCCGGTATCCAAATGATACCGGCTTCATTAATTCTATCAATCACGAAATCAGGACGGTATTTATGAAGAAAATAAAATTTTATTTGGCGGCTGGTTGGTCAATGTTTATTTTGTCCGGCAGCCTATATGCTCAAAACTGGACGGCCGACAGCAACCTGACCAATTCCGCCGGCGGGTCCTACACCGCAAGCAACAACAGCCACAGCCTGGCCGTTTTCCAGAACCGGATATATCTGGTCTGGTACGATTTCTATTCAAGCCCGAACAACATGGGCTGCCAGGTCAGATTCAAGCGACACGACGGGGGCGCCTGGTCGGCCGACACCACGGTCGGTTTGATCGGCAACACCAGGCTCAACAACTGGTATCCCTCCTGTGCCGCGGACGCTGCGGGAAATTTCCACCTAGTGTGGGAGACCAACGAGTTCACCACCGATATAGAGAACTTTGAGATTGCCTATCGCAGGTACGGCAGCAATTACTGGACGGGAACCACCAGGCTTACCGCCAGTTCCGGTCCGTCATCCAACCCCACGATCGCCGTTGCCGGGGACGGCCGCCTGTTTGTCATATGGCAGGATAAAAGGGGCGGCCTTTATCGGATATATTATAAAATATACTCCGGCTCCAGCTGGGGCACGGAGGGCATTCTGGGGGAGAATGTTGATTATTGCGGAATGCCGAGCGTGGCCACCTGCCAGGGACTGCCGGCGGCGGTCTGGGAGGACTTCAGTTCCGGGACTTTTCAGGTGCGGTTCCGCAAAATGTCCGCCGGCGGCTGGGAGTCCGACAGCCTTATCAGCCACAGTCCCCAGGGGGCTTTCAGCCCGGCCATAGCCGCCGATAATTCGGGCAACATCCATGTGGCCTGGCAGGATTGGTCGCTTAACAGCTCAAAGATATGCTACCGGAAGTATTCCACCCTGTCGGGGAATTGGGGCCAGGAAATAGTTCTCAGTGGCGCCGCTTTCCGGACGGAGATCCCGGTCATAGTCTGCCGGGACAGTTTGGTGGATGTTTTTTGGGCGGATGACCGCAGCGGCTACTACGAGATATACCGCCGCCAATCCGCCAACGACAACTGGGGGCCGGATGAGCAGCTGACCGACCAGAGGGCATCGGCGGTATTGCCTTCGGTGGCTGCCGATTCCCGGGGAAATATGCATCTGGTCTGGACCGGAGATCAGCCGATAGTAAATAAAAGCCCCGATATATTCATTAAAAGCCTGTTTATAGATCCCTGGCCGCCGAAAGATGGAGACCTGACCGGCAGTGATGCCAAACCCCGGTGCAACATAATTACTTTCCCCAATCCGACCTCGGACCGTTCGATCCTGAAATATTCGATCGCTTCCCCGGCCGGCAGCCTGTCGCGCCAAATCCCGGCATCATATAATTGCAGGATGGATGTCTACAATGTCGCCGGGCAGCTGGTCAATACGCTGTTCACGGGCAATTTGTCCGAAGGGGAGCACTTCCTAGAATGGAACGGCAGGGACCGGGCCGGCCAGAAAGTGCCCAGCGGCATTTATTTTGCCAAAGTGACGACAGGGACGGCCGCTTCGGTGGCAAAAATAATGGTAGTGAGGTAAAGGAATGAAAAAGCACATAGCGATCATCTCGGCCATCCTTTATTTTTCGACGGCGGCTCTGGCCGATGTTGACGTAATCAAATCCGATGAGTCCGGCATGGTCATTGAGTTCGGGGCGGGGAATATAAAAACCTCTCCGGTGGTTGCCGGCAATAAAACCTATCACCGAGTATCGGTGGAGGGCTGCCTCAATACCATTGACTGCGGGAAGCCTGCTTTGCCGCAGTACAGCGTAATGCTGGCGGTACCTTACAATGCTTCGGCAATCATCACCCGGATTGAGATGCTGGACAAGGAATATATTCCCATTGTCCCCCTTCCCAGCCCGGCCCCGGCCGAAATGGCCGAGGGCTTTGTGATTGACCAGGCCATATATTCCGGGAGGGCCCAGTACCCCTCTCAGGCGGCCGGCTTGAGCAACCCGGGCTGGGCCGGGAACACCAAGGTGTCGACGGCAACAATTTTCCCGGTCGTTTTCGATCCGGCCAATGCCCGGGTGATCTTCAGCCGGAGGATCAGGGTCACCATTGAATATAAAATAATTGGGACCTATCCTCAGGGAGGTCGGCCGGCCCAAAGCCAGATAGACAGGGTTTTGCTTGGAGCCGTAGCCAACCCCCAACAAGCTGAAAAATGGGGCTACCGGGCTTTGTCCAAGGCCGGCCAAATATCTTGTGATACCATGCCGTATAAGATGTTTATCAAAAACGACGGCATCTATAAAATAGGCTATAACGACCTCCTGGCCGGGGGAATAAATCCCGATCTGACGGACCCCCGGTCGTTGAAAATAATCCATAAGGGCCGGGAGGTCGCCCTGTATTTTAAAGGACAGTCGGACGGGGTTTTCGATCCCGATGATTATTTTGAATTTTACGGGCAGGCCGGCCGAGGGGACTCCACCTATTACCATCAGTTTTCCAATGCCAATGTGTATTACCTGTCTTTGACCGGATCATTCGGCGCCCGAATGACGGAGGAGGACGGAACCCCGGTTATATCGGGTGTGAATCCGGCCAGCCATTTTTCGGAGACACTCCATTTTGAAAAGGACAGCCTGTTTTACCGGCTGAGCAGCTGGAACAGCGATCAGCAGGATCGGTGGTTCTGGAAAAGGGTGGATTACCCGGGAAGCGCGGCTATAAGTCTCGACATTCCCTCCCCGTATATTTCTTCCGGGGACAGCTTCATCATCAAGGGCAGCCTCCACGGGATCACCACAGACTGGCATCATGTTCAACTTCTGCTGAACGGGTATTTGATAGCCGACCTCACCTGGTATGAGCAGACCGAAAAAGAATTCATTGCCAGATTCCCGGCGACAGCAGTCATTAACGGGGCCAATAGTTTGACGGTCAGACACGACACCACTTCCACTTCCACTACCAGCAACAAGATACTGATCAACTGGTTTGAGATAGACTATAAAAGGAGCTTCAATGCTCCCGCCGGCAATCTGACTTTCATCTCCGATGCGAAAGTCAGCGATTCCCTGGTGCAGTACACCATAACCGGATTGCCGACCTACACAACCGAGGTTTATAAGCTGGGTGCAAGCAAGATCGTAGGCTCGACGATAACCCCGGGGCCCAGCGGCCTGGACTATAACCTGTCCTTTCAGGACAGGATATACGGCAATGAAAAATATATGGTTATCCGGAGCGATAATAAAAGAAAACTTTCTTCGGGGGATCTGGTGCCGAACAACCCGTCAAACTTAAGGGATCCGGCATTCGTCGGCACCAGATATGTCGTCATAACGTCGGATGAGCTGAGGGCCTCGGCAGAGAAGATGGTCCAGGCCCGGAGATCAAAATATCCCAATGCGGTTTATGCACTGACAACCGATATCTATGATGAGTTCAACGATGGAATACCATCGGACAGGGCAATCAGGGATTATCTTAAGTACGCATTTGACAACTGGTCAATCCAGCCGGAATATGTCTTATTGTTGGGCGACGGCAGCTACGACCCCCGGAATGTCATCGGGAACAGCAAGCGCGACCAGGCGCCGGTCCATCTCACCAGGACGGACTATTACGGAGGGGTAGCCGATGATGATTATTTTGTTAGGGTCAATGGCGATGATTTTCTGCCTGATATTTCAATAGGAAGGCTGCCGGTAAACTCCAACCAGGAATTTACCATTTGGGAAAACAAAAGGCAGTTGTATGACCAACGGTTGTTCCTGGACCGGTGGCATAAGGACATCCTTTTTGTTGCCGGCTGGCCCCTCAATATTGAGGATAATTTTTACAGTCCTAGCGATAAACTGGCGGCCATGGTTTCCCCGGTATACGATATAGCCAAGGTATATCACGGTTCCGCCTTTCAGAACAAGGAGGACCTGATAAACCGCCTAAACCAGGGAGTGGCGGTAGCGGTGTTTTACGGGCATGGCGGGGCGCAGCTGTGGTCCCACGGGAGCTTCTTTTGGTATTATGATGTTCCCCGGCTGAATAACTGGGGGCGGTGGCCCCTGATAGGGTCTTTTACCTGTAATTCAGGCGCTTTTGAGAGCCCCTTATATATCTCCCTAAGCGAATCTTTCATTTTCAACAACGGAGGGGCCATCGGGGTATATGCCAGCAGCGGAGCTTCTTACGGGGACAGCATCACCGGCTGTGCTTTGGAAAATACCTTTATGGATGCCTGGGACAGGAAGGGATTCCGGAATATCGGCGACATTGCGTTGTCTTCTAAATACAGCCTGGCCGGAGGACTGCCGCCATCCGGCCAATCCCTGGATATGCTGGTAAGCTATAATCTGCTGGGCGATCCGGCTGTCCGGCTGGCCCTTCCGGATACCGGGTTGAAAATTGAAATATCGCAGACGGCTGTTTTACCAGGCGATTCCACCCAGGTAAAAATAACCGGGCCTTTTGGTTCCGGCCTGGCGGTGATTTCTTTATATGACGCTGGCCGGAGAATTGTTCTCCAGAATGCCTTCTCCGCCTCGGCGGGGCAGGCTCAAACTTACATTACCATTCCCGATTCGGCTCTTCCCGGCCAGGCTTACTTGAAAATTTATTTGAAGGATGATAATTCCGATTGGGTGGCAGTGGAGTATTTGGGCATAAGCCGGCCGGCCATATCAGGAATCAAGATAATTCCTTCCGCCCCCACCGATATCGACAGCATACAAATCACCGGGATCGTCCAGAGCCTTTCGGGTCTCGATTCGGTGTGGTGCCGATGGCACTGGGGAAGCTACAACGATACCACCGACACCGGAGGCGTTTTTAAGCAGGCCCTGATGTCCCTGTCCGGAGATTCTGTCAGGCTGAACAACGGACTGTACCTGACCGGGTTGGAGGGAAACTACCCTCCTCTATCCGAATTCTATCTGGTCTTCCGTATTTCGGCCCAGGATACCTTAGGCAATATCACGACCGGACGCTGGGAAAGACACAAGATACTGCGCCGGGCCGATCTGACTTCCTCCAGTCAGGCTCAGGGATCGGTTTACCTGGGCGGCAAGAGGGTGTTGAGCATAAGCGCCTCAATCAAAAACCAAGGGGATATCTATGCCGATTCGATCCCGGTATTTTTCTATCGCTCGGGCGACGATTCCCTATTGGGTTCCGGCATTATCGACACTATAGCCGCCAGGAAGGAAAAGAAGCTAACCATGCCATGGACGATTGAGGGGGAGTTCACCCAGCTATATTACCGGATAGACCCACTCCGGACTCTGGCGCTGCCGTATCCCCAGGAAGATACTACCAACGATAATTCAGTGGCCTATTGGGTGCCCTCCCAGGATTTCTATTATTATCAATTGGATATGAGGGGCACCAATCAGGACACGCTTGATTATTACTCAAACATCAGGGCCGTTTTCCCTGATTCCTGCCTGCAAGACAGCGCGGTGGCCATTATCGGCCGGAAGTTGTATGATATAAACAGTATCGCCCAGTCCGGCTTGATCCCCTTTGACAGCCTGGGGCAGGTTTATTTTGTGGGACTGACGGATTCCTCCCGGACTTTTGATAACGGTCGGGAGCTTTGGGTGTCACTCAAGCTGGATAATATCGACAGCACTACCGATTTGCACAACCTTAAACTCTTCAGGCATGACGATATAACCGGAATGTGGCAACTGATCCCCTCGCTGATTGACAGCAACTATATCTCCGGATTTTCTTCTCAGCCCGGAACATTTATTGCCATGTATTCAACGGACACCACCGGACCGCAGATAACCGCCAAGGTGGACCAGCGGGCGGTAGGCTGGGGGCAGGTTATCAGCGTTCCCGATCCCCAATATTCGGTCATGATCGAGGACCGGGATGGGATAAATATCGATTCAATATGGCTTAAATTGGATAACCAGATTGTGAACAAGTCAGATTACAGCCTGACAATTAATCCTGATAAAAGTCACAGTGTTCAGCTGGTATATTCCGCCAAACTGGAAAATGGAAGGCATAGCCTGGAAGTTGGAGCGGCTGATAATTTGGGCAACAAATCCTCTCTCAAAATATTCAATGATGTAAAAATAGAATTCTCTCTTAAAGAAATCGCAAATTATCCAAACCCGGTTGACGGTGATGTTACGACCTTCTATTTCTATGTGGGCGATGTGGCCGACAGATACGAGCTCAAGATATACACTGTTGCGGGAAGGCTGCTGAAAACCTTCAAAGGGGGGGTGACCTCCGGGGTGCGCACTTTTGAATGGGATCTGTGCGATGAGAACGGAAGGGGCATAGCCAATGGGGTTTATTTTTATAAATTTACTGTTTCCCAGAACGGAAATGTTCAGGAGAAGACCGGAAAGATGGCGGTTCTCCGATAACCATCCAATGAAAACCTTAATTGGTGTTGAAATGAAAAGGTTCGTTTTAATTACCCTGATTATATGGGGTTTCAGCGACATAGATGCCAGGGCGGAAAACTACGGGGGGGAATTCCTCAATCTGCCAGTGGGCCCCAAAGCCATGGGTATGGGGGGGGCCTTCGGCCCGGTGGCCGATGACGCCAGCGCCTTATACTGGAATCCGGCCGGACTGGGCAGGCTGAAGACCCCCGAGATAATGCTGGCGCACACTGTCTTATTTGCCAACTTGGCCAGCCATGACTATCTGGCCATTATCTGGCCAATGAACAGAAAAATAACAGTCGGGGCCGGCTGGATCAGACTGGGGGTTGATGATATCCCCAGGTTTTCATATACAGTGGGAACACCATCTATCGGCTCTTTCGGCGATAATGAAAACGCTTTTCTTTTTTCCGCCGGCGCGTCGTTTGACAAGATCACCTTTGGCAAGCCCTGGAAAATTCATCCGGGTGGCAGCCTCAAGTTAATCTATAATAAACTGGATGACAGACAGGCAACCGGACTGGGGGTGGATGCCGGAATTTTAATCGATATTAACCTGGCAGAATGGTTCATCCGCCGGGCCGAATCCCGGCCTTTGATGGGCATGCTTCCGGTAGCGATCGAGAATTCCAATTTGGGAATGTTTACCCTGAGCGCCGTAGTCCAGGATGTCGGAGGCACCAGTATATCCTGGAACACGGTCAGGCAGCACAGCGATGTTCGCCCGGCAATATACAAAATGGGCCTGGCCTATCGGCAGCCGGTGAACATATTCAGAAGCACCGTGACTCTTGCCTGGGAGGGATCGACCGAGAATTATCAAAAGGGAAGGCTGGGGACAGAACTGAAATACAGGAATATACTGGCTTTTCGGGCCGGGCGGGAACAATCCCAGCCAACCTTCGGGGCCGGATTATCCATCTGGCGGTTCAAGGTTGATTATGCCTATAACAGTCATGATCTGGGCAACACCCACCGGGTGGGAGGAAGTTATAAGATGAAGTGAATACGGTGTTAACCTGCGATTATTTTGTATCAGCGAGGCGGATAATTATTCCACCTCGCTTTGCTTTGAAAATATTTCTTGCCTGATGGTAAAATATAGGTTATCATACTGTTAAATGCAATTACAGAGGGTGTGCATGCCGGTAAAAACTGTGTTCATGGACCGGGACGGGACCATTAATGTTGACACCAATTACGTCAATTCCCTCCAACAGCTAAGTTTGTTGCCAAACTCCGGACGGGCCATCAAACTGCTCAATGAGGGAAATTATAAAGTTGTGGTGGTCAGCAACCAGTCGGGAGTAGCCCGGGGATATCTGAACCTTAAAACACTGGGCGCCATTCACCGGAAATTGCGGCGGCTGCTCAAGAGGGAGGGGGCGGTTCTGGATGCCATCTATTATTGTCCTTACCACCCTGATGAAAAGACCCCCTGTCGCAAGCCCGATATCGGGATGGCCCGGCAGGCTGAAAAAGACCTGAAGATCAGCCTCAAGAAATCATACATGATCGGCGACAGCCGGGCCGATATAGAGTTCGGGAACAATATCGGAGCCAAGACCATTCTGGTGCTTACCGGCCAGACCAGGGGAAGCGAACCCTGGCTGAAAAAATATAAAATCGACTGCGTGGCTGATGACCTGTTGGGGGCGGCCCTGTGGATAACCAGCGACAGGTAAATTATGAACAATATCACAGCAATAATAATCTCCAGGAACGAAGAGCATAGTATCTCCCAGGCCATAGCCAGCCTGAAAGGCTTTTCGGAAATTATCGTTATGGATTCAGGCAGCACCGATAAAACCGTTGAGACAGCAAAATCTTTGGGGGCCTTGGTATATCAGACCGATTGGCCCGGCTATGCCCGGCAGCGTCAGAGGGCCATCTTGAAGGCAACTAACGAGTGGGTGCTATTTCTGGATGCCGACGAGGCGCTGGATGATAAGCTGAAACAGGAGATTGGAAGAATATCCCCGGCCGATCCGGCCAGAGGGTATTTTATTAAACGGGACAATTATTTCATCGGGCAAAAGATAATCCACTCCCGGTGGGGCAACGATTGGCAGCTAAGGTTGTTCCATAAGGGATCAGCCAGCATACCGGAGGTCTATATTCACGAAGGAGTGTTAATAAACGGTCCGACCGGGAGGCTGGTCAGCGGCTGTATAAAACACCATACGGTTCCGAATCTTTCCCGATATTTGGAAAAGATCAATGAATATACCTCCCTGGAGGCCAAACAGAAGATCCGGGAGGGTCGCCGGTTTTCATCTTTCAGGTTGCTGTGGGAGCCGCTGGCGGAGTTTTGGAAACTGTATATTGTCCTCCAGGGGTGGCGCGAGGGTATCCGGGGCTTGGCCATAGCCGCCTTGTCGGCCTTGGGGCGTTTTGTGGTGACGGCCAAGATCAGGGAGGCCGGAAGTGGATAAAATATCGGTAATGCTCAATACCTATAACGGCGGGCAGAAACTGGTCAGCTGTTTGGAATCGGTCAAATGGGCCGACGAGATAGTGGTGATAGATTCCGGCAGCAGCGACGGCTCGGTGGAACTCATCAAGAAGTATACCGACAATTATTTCCACAATCAGTGGCCCGGCTATCTGGCCCAGCGGGAATTTGGCATGCAGCGCTGCTCAGGGGAATGGATATTGATCCTGGACCAGGACGAGTATGTGACCGAAGAGTTGAAGGGCAAGCTGCTGGACATGTGTAAAAACCCGGGCGATTATCAGGAATACAACGCCGGGTGGATCAGAAGGATCGAACATTTCTGGGGCAAGCAAATCAATTACGGCAACTATAATCCCAGTTCCCAGCCCCGCCTTGCCCGGAGGGGGAAATGCCGCTGGACGGGATTCGCCCACACCTGGATGGAGGTGGAGGGCGGGGAGAAAAAGATTCTCAGGATCAAAGAACCTCTATGGCACGATGCCTATAACACCCCTTTTGATTATTTCAACAAGATAAACCGTTATTCCGAACTGGATGTGGAGGAGCGCCTGCCCAAGGGATACAACCCCAGCCTGGCACGGGTAATATTTTCCCCATTGGGGATGTGGTGGAAATGCTTCATTGTCCATAAGGGATACCGGGACGGGGCTCACGGTTATATGAATGCCACCTCCATGATGGCCTATTGGTTCTTCCGACTTTCCAAGGTCTGGCACCGCCGGTGGCTGGAGAAGAATCGGCCCGATACCTGGGAAGCCTACCGGAAGAAAGCCGCTAAAGACCGGGACGGTGGGTCATGAGGATATCGGCTACGGTGATCACTAAAAATGAGGGAAGCAATATCGAACGGTGCTTAGCCGCATTGGATTTTGTCGATGAGATAGTGGTGGTTGATGCCGAAAGTACGGACCGTACGGTGGAGTTGGCCAGGAAATATACCGAGCGGGTCTACATCAATCCATGGCCGGGACATATCCAGCAGAAGAATCATGCCATAGAATTGGCGCAGGGCGAATGGATCCTTTCCATAGACGCCGATGAGGTAATCACTCCGGATCTGAGACAGGAGATCCTGGCTGTCAAGAATAATCGTGATCAGGCCATAGACGGTTATTATATTCCCCGCCGATCCAATTTTATCGGAAGATGGATAACCCACTGCGGATGGTCTCCCGATTACCATCTTCGATTGTTCCTGAAGAGCAAGGGGCGGTTTGGCGGCATGAACCCGCACGATATAGTTGTTTTGAAGGGGGCTGCGGAATATTTCAGGCAGCCCATGTTGCATTACACCTATCCATCGTTAGAGATATATTTATCTCGACTGAACAGCTACACCACCATTGCCGCCAAGGAACTGAAGAGCCGGGGAAAAAGTTTCAAGCTGCGCCATATAATACTGTCGCCTCTGGCCACTTTCATTAAAATGTATGTGATCAAAGCCGGGTTCCGGGACGGATGGGAGGGATTTATGTTGTGCGTTCTTTCGTCATATTACGTGCTGGTAAAATATCTGAAGCTTTGGGAACTGAACCTTGGGGAGATACCCGGTGAAGATTAAGATTGCGCATATCTGCAGTTCGGCTTCCTGGGGCGGCATGGAGATGATAGTAGCCCGCCTGGCCTATTTGCAGAAAGCCCGCGGTTATGAGGTAATGGTTGTTTCGGGTAAAGATACTCCACTGTCCGCGAAATGTCAGGATCTTGGCATTGATAACCAACCGATCATTGCCAACAGCTTTTTGGGCTTGAGCGGCTTTCCCTGTTTTCTGAAATATGTAAAAAAGACCGAACCCGATATAATTCATGTCCACTATTCAAAGGATCTCAACCTGGCTGTGCCGGTTAAACATTTAACCGGGGGAAAGATCGTTTTTACCAAACATCTGGGATCCTATATCAAAAAAAATGATCCCTGGCACCAGTTTGTGTATCGAGGGGTTGACCGGGCTACGGCTATCTCCCGCCTTATAAAAAACAATCTGATCGAAACGACCCCTCTGACCGAGAAGAAGGTCGACATTGTTTATCTGGGAACGGATACGGACCGATTCAAGCCCGATCCCGCCCAAAGGGACTCCGTCCGAAAGGAAATGGAGATATCCGATGCTTCGATCCTGATCGGAATGATGGGCCGGATATCCTATGGCAAGGGGTATGAGGATTTTATCGAGATGGCTCAAACCTTAACCGAAAAGAAGATAGAATTCCTTTTTATCGGCGGACACAGCAAGAATGAAGATGATTATGGGAATAAAATCGAAAGGAATATTAAGGGTAAACTGAGTCTCAGGGCCCATCTGACCGGATTTAAAGATGACCGGGAGAGGTATCTGCAGGCCCTGGATATATTTATATTTCCCTCTTATGCCGAATCCTTCGGCCTGGCACTGACCGAGGCCATGGCCTGCGGGTTGCCCTGTGTGGCTTACGGCAAGGACGGGGTACTGGATATCATAGAAGACGGTAAGGACGGCCTGCTGGCCGAAGTAAAGAACGTAAAAGACCTGATCCAAAAAACAAACATTCTTTGCAATGACGAGGGCTTGAGGATCAAACTGGGCAGGGCCGGTCGAGAAAAGGTGATCAATGAATTTTCGGACTCGCAGATGTTACAGGGTTTTGAACGGACCTATAAAATCGCAATGGGCGAACAATGAAGCTTAAGGCCGATAATATATTGGTCCTCAGGATGAGCGGCGTGGGGGATGTGCTGTGGACCACCCCCTTTTTGGCTAATCTTAGAAGGGGCTATCCGTCAGCCCACATCTCCTATATAGCCAAAGATTTCTGTGCCCCGGTGTTGTATAATAATCAGGATGTTGATGAGGTAGTGATATTTAAAAAAGATAAAATCTTCAAACAGTTATCGTTCCTAAGAAATCTCAGAAAGTCCGGATACGATCTGACCATAGACCTGGTGGGGACGCCTCGGACGGCTATCCAGTCTGTCATCTCCGGGGCAAGGAACAGGATCGGCTTTGATTTCGGATACCGGAGATTCTTTTACAATCATCTGTTGAATGCCAGGGCTGCAAACTATGGCCATGAGGTAGAGTTCAATCTTTCGGTGCTGGAATACTTGGGGGTTCCGGCATCACGAAAAGACCTGGTCTTCAATCTGACGGATGAGGAAAAGAAATACCGGCAGGGCATATACAGGTCTTTAGCTTTAGACGGAGGCCGTATTGTCGGCATGATCCCCACCGGAGGGTGGGCCTGCAAGCGCTGGCCAATTGATAATTATATAGCTGTGGCCAACGCCATATTATCCGGGCCCAATAATAAAATACTGCTATTCTGGGGGAGCCCTTCGGAAGAAGCCGATGCAAAAACCATTTTAGCAGCCTGCCCCTCGTCAAAGCTGATCCCCAAAACCAGCCTGCGGCAGATGGCTGCATTGCTGGCCGGCTGTGACCTGGTAATAGGCAATGATTCCGGCCCTCTACATATAGCCACCGCCTTCAAGATCCCGGTGATCTCTTTTTACGGGCCGACCGTTCCCAAGAGCCAGGGCCCCTGGGGTCAGGGGCACGTTGTGCTTCAGGACAAGCAGCTGGGATGTCTGGGATGCAACAGGATGGACTGCCGGGACCCCAAATGTATGGCCGGGATCCATCCCGACAAGGTCATCAAGGAAGCAGAAAGATTGCTGGGGCGTGTTAAAAAATCTTAAGCCGCTGATCGGCAAAATCGAGGGAATGCTCAGCCGGCGTTACGGGCACCCTAAATGGAGCACTTCCCGCCCCTTGATGGATGTCCTAGTGGAGACCATATTATCCCAGAACACCAGCGACAGCAACAGCCGCCGGGCATTCCTCTCCTTGAAAAAGAAGTATCCCCGCTGGGATGCAGTGGCCGGGGCTGATATCAAGAGCATTGCCCTGGCCATCAGGTCCGGCGGATTGGCAAATATCAAATCGCGAAGGATCAAGGAACTGATATCATTCATCGTTGGGAAGCGGGGTCATGCTGGACTGGAATTCCTGAAGAAGATGCCGCGGGAGGAGGCCTATCAGTACCTGCTGGCGATCAAGGGGGTGGGCCCCAAAACCGCCGCCTGCACCCTGCTTTTCGGGGCCGGGATCCCGGTCTATCCGGTGGATACCCATATCTACCGAATCTCCTGCCGGCTGGGCTGGGTGAAAAGGAAAGAGGACCGGGAAAGTTTCCAGGAGCGCTTTCGCAAACTTGTCCCGGATAAGATGGCCTACTCCCTGCATCTCAATTTGATTGAGCACGGCAGAAGGATCTGCCATCCCCGGAAACCGGAATGTCCCGGATGCTGTTTAATTAAGGTATGTAACTGGAAGGAGAAAATCCATGATGCGAAACATTAACGCCGATGTGATGGGCTTACTGATCGCAGGCTTGATCCTGGGATGCAATGCACAGCCGAAGAGAACCGATTTTCAGGCCCAGAAACCGGTGGTAATAAACATCCTGGCGGACAGCTCCAGGCCACCAACGGCCAGGGACAGCGCTAAACCTGTGGAGAAGCCCGATTCGCTTAAATACGGCTTCCAGATCCAATTTTCAGGGCAGGGCGAGTTTCATTTCTATGACGAGGATGACCGGCATACCGGGCCGGCCACCCCGGGGGAATATCTGCCCATCGTGGAGGCTCTTCTAAAGCAACCCAATCTGCACGAGCAGGAGAGAGCCGGCCTGGAGAATATCAAAGCTAAGATAACCCGCACTGGAAGCGCCGCCGAGTTCGCCACCACCCGGAAGATACCAAACTTGTATTACCAGAAGAACAGCGACGGCAGCTTGACGGCGGAATTCAAAGGGGCCGGGGAGATCACTTTGCGCATCAGGCCCGGCGACAGCGGCCCCCTTAAAATCTCCCTAAAGATATGGAACGATAAATCGATGAAAAATGCCGCCTATGATGTCCCCCAGGGCATCGGCCGGAGCGGCCAGCTGGCGGTATCGGCCTTGATGGACGATTTTGTGATATCATGGGATGTCAACGGCGACGGCAAGGACGACAGCGAGCTGGAACCCCAAAAGCTTGACAGCTCGGCGGTGGCAAACTAAGCGAGGAATACGTCAATGCCCAGGCTGATTGCCCATGTGGATATGGACTGCTTCTTCGCGGCGGTTGAAGTGCTGGATGATCCGTCTTTAAGGGGCCGGCCGGTGATAGTTGGGGCCGATCCCCAAGGGGGCAAGGGGCGGGGCGTGGTGTCGGCGGCGTCATATGAGGCCAGGAAATTCGGAGTGCATTCGGCCATGCCGGTATCCAGGGCTTTTGCTTTGTGTCCCCAAGGGGTATTCCTGCCGGGACGGATGGGACGATACTCGGAGATATCCGGTAAAATCATGGAAATACTGAAAGGCTTCACTCCCCAGATCGAACAGATCTCGGTGGATGAAGCCTTTTTGGATCTTAGCGGCTGCCAGCGTCTTTTCGGGGAACCCCGGGAGATCGCCCGGAAAATAAAGACTGCCATAAAATCCCGACTTTCTCTTACCGCTTCGGTCGGCATGGGATCCAATAAACTGGTGGCCAAGATCGCCTCCGATTTGCAGAAACCTGATGGTCTGGTGATAGTGCCCAGTGGAGAAGAGAAAGAATTTTTGGCATTGATGCCTTCGGGAAAATTATGGGGCGTTGGGCCAAAGACGGCGGACCGGTTAAAACAGATGGGGCTTGAAACCATCGGCCAGCTGGCCGAATATGATCCTAAAAGACTGGAGACTGTTTTCGGCAAAATGGGGACCTACCTTCATGAACGGGCCAATGCTATTGACAACGATGCTGTCAGCCAGGGATATCAAGTCAAATCCATGGGACGAGAGCACACTTACGACGAGGATACCGGCAGCAAAGAAGATATTCACAGAATGCTTTTGACCCTGTCTGAACAGGTGGCCGCTTCCCTGAGGGCCGAAGGGGTAAAAGGACGTACTATCACCCTCAAACTGAGGTACCAAGACTTCGAGACCCATACCTACGGCCGGACTCTAGAAACCGCAGTTGACAACGCCATCGAGATCAATGCCATAGCCCGAATGCTTTTCGACAAGAACTGGCAGACCTTTCGCAAGATCAGGCTGATAGGGGTTTCGGCCTCCAATCTGAACCAGGGAGAGGACCAATTGGGCTTGTTCGACGATCCCAAAAAGAAGATCAAGAATGAGAAGCTGGACAAAGCAGTGGATGAAATAAGGGAGAGATACGGCAGAAAGGCCGTCAAACGGGCGGGGGAGATGTAGCTCGATCAACGGACAAGCACTGTTTGAAAGCGATTAAATAAAGGCTTTTCGACAGGATTTACAGGATAATCATTTTAAATATATGAAAATATAATCCGTCAAGTCTGGTTAATCCTGTCTAATTGATTTCGGGGTTGTCAGATTTGGCGGAATATCTATAGGCTAAGATCGCCGCCCCAACAGCTCCGGCTGCGGGACCGAGTTTAGCCGTTCTTATTTTCAAGCCTTTGGCATTATAGGGCATCGCTCTTTTAAGCATCTCCTGCTTGGCTGGGTCAATCAAAAGCTTTCCGGTCTGGATCACTCCGCCGCCCAGCACGATCATCTGGGGATTGAAGATGTTGGCAATGCTGGCCAGAGCGGTGCCCAGTATCTTCCCGGTCTCGGAGAGTGTTTTTATAGCGGCGGGATCTTTGCTTTTTGCCAGCTTCGATATCTGGGCTACGGTAACTGCCGCATCGCTATGAGAGTGTTGGCGGAACCTTTGGATTATGGCATCGGTTCCTATCATTGCTTCCAGACAACCATGATTGCCGCACTTGCATAAAGGGCCATCCATCTTGACCGTCATGTGCCCCAGCTCGCCCGCCCCGCCGTGGGCTCCGGTCACCAGCCGGCCGCCGATAATTATCCCCCCGCCCACCCCGGTGCCGATGGCCAGCCCCACCACCTCGGAATATCCTTTGGCCGCCCCTATGGCATATTCCGCGGCCACCAGACAGTTGACGTCATTTTCTATCAGGACCGGCAGATCACCCCGGGGCATTTTGTTTCGGATCAATTTCAGCAGGGGAACCGATCCCTGCCATCCGGGAAGATTGGGGGAGTTACGCACAATGCCGTTCTCCACCAGACCGGCCGAGCCGATGCCCAGGGCTGTTACCCGACGCCTTGATTTCTCCACGGCGGCCAGATTGTCCTTGATCGAAGAAACGATATTGTCGACCACCCGGGCGACGCCCGATCCGGCTTGGGTCGGTATCTGGCCTTGAAAGATGATCTTATTGAGGACCGGATCGAATATAACGGATTTGATATTGGTTCCGCCCAGGTCCAGTCCCAGAATTGCTTTTCTCATGGCCTTCCCATCCAATATGTTTTTAAAAGAGTATCATAACCGTGCAATAATATCAAGCGGATATTGTGGCACCAGCCATGTTCGGCCTTTTTAACTTGACTTGAATATTTTATTTAAGGTAAAATGATAACCTGGTGATGAATTACGGCAACCGGGAACCCCCCGACATTCAGTAATTGCCGGGGTTTCGATATTTAAATCAAAGATTGGATAATATGGGAAAGATACCTGAAAAATACGATTTTGCCGAGATAGAAAAAAAACTTCTGCGGCGCTGGCTGGATGAGAAAATATTCCACTGGGATGAAAGCCGGGGAAGAGAAGAGACCTTCGTGGTAGACACCCCGCCGCCTACAGTAAGCGGTTCTCTGCATGTGGGCTCGGCTTTCGGTTATATCCAGCAGGACGTGATCGTCCGCCAGAAAAGGATGAAGGGGTTGAATATATTTTACCCCATGGGCTGGGATGACAACGGGCTTCCCACCGAACGGCGGGTGCAGAATTTCTACAACGTCCGCTGTAACACTCACCTGCCTTACCTGCCGGGATTCATTCCGAAGAACGATAAAAAGTCCCGACCCGAGGAGATCAACCGGGACAATTTTATCGAACTATGCCACAATGTTACCGGGGAGGACGAAAAGGTCTTCAAAGCCCTGTGGCAGCACCTGGGCCTGTCCATTGACTGGCGGCTGGAATACGCTACAATCGATGACCTTTGCCGGAAGACCTCGCAGTTATCTTTCGCCAAGCTCTTTAGAGATGGCCATGTCTACTCGAGGTTCGCTCCTCATTTATGGGATGTGGATTTTCAGACCGCCGTATCGCAAGCCGAGGTGGAGGATAAAAATTTACCGGGATTTTTCCATAATATTAGATTTGGGGTGGAGGGTGATTCGACCGGCTCATCACAAGCGGCATCATTTGTTATCGCTACCACCAGGCCGGAATTGCTGGCCTCCTGCGTGGCGGTGATCGCCCATCCCGATGATGAAAGGTACAAAGCGTTATTCGGCAAAAAAGCGGTCACCCCGCTGTTCCGTGTCCCGGTGCCGATCATTGCCAACGACAAGGCCGATCCGGAAAAGGGCACCGGGATCCTGATGGTCTGTACCTTTGGCGACATCATGGATGTCGAGTGGTGGCGACAGTACAAGCTTCCACTCAGACAGACCATAGGCCGCAACGGCCGGATGATGCCGGTTCAGTTCGGCACGCAGGGTTGGGAAAGCCTGAATGTCGACCAGGCCAATGAATTCTATGGACAGATCTCCGGCAAGAACATCAAGCCGGCGCAGGCAGCCGTGGTGGAACTGCTGCGCTCTCCGGCCGGGGAGGCCATCCCTGGCATGGGAATTCCCCTAACCGCCGAGCCAAAGCCCATCGATCATCCGGTAAAGATGTATGAGAAGGGCGAGCGCCCGCTGGAGATAATTCCCACCCGCCAGTGGTACATCCGGATAATGGATAAGAAAGAGGCCCTGATAGAGCAGGGCAACAAGATCCAATGGCATCCCGATTTTATGAAAGTCCGTTATGAGAATTGGGTACAGGGATTGAACCAGGACTGGTGCGTCAGTCGCCAACGGTATTTCGGGGTGCCGTTCCCTGTCTGGTACAAACTGGATCTAGAAGGAAATCCCGATTACGAGAATCCCATTCTGGCCGATGAAAAAATACTGCCCATCGACCCCCAGTCGCACCCCGCCCCGGGATTCGATGAAAGCCAGAGGGACAAGCCCAACGGCTTTACCGGAGACCCCGATGTCATGGACACCTGGGCCACCAGTTCCATGACCCCGCAGATCGCCAGCCACTGGGCGCTTGATGACGGAAGGCACCAAAAGGTCTTTCCCATGGACATCCGGCCGCAGGGGCCGGAGATCATCCGTACCTGGGCCTTCTACACCATTGTCAAGGCCTATCTCCATGAGAATCAGATCCCTTGGCATAACGTGCTGGTGAACGGCTGGATATTGGACCCCGATCGAAAGAAGATGTCAAAGAGCCATGGCCAAGCGATAACACCGGAACACCTGTTACAGCAGTATTCCTCGGACGGCGTCCGCTACTGGTCGGCCAAGGCCCGCTTGGGGGTGGATACCGCCTACGACGAGGCTTTATTCGCCAACGGAAAACGGCTGGTCACAAAATTATATAATGCTTCCAAATTCGTATCCGGGCATCTTCTAAACCAGGAGCTGTCATCACTTACCCCGGACAGGATCACTGAGGAACTGGACCGCAGTTTCATCAATCACCTGCTACAGGTTGTCAACAAAGCAGGACGACATTTCGATAATTTCGAATATGCCGATGCTTTGCAGTGTACCGAATCGTTCTTCTGGGAGAAGTTCTGTGATAATTATCTGGAACTGGTCAAGGTTCGCTCCTATCATGATGAGATGACTCCGGGGAAGATCTCGGCCCTGGCCACCCTGAAATTCACCCTGTCGCTATTGCTGCGGCTGTTCGCCCCGTTCATTCCCTTCTTCACCGAGGAGGCCTGGGGCTGGATATTCGCCTCGGAGCAAGGCCGAAACAAATCGATACACACTTCGGCCTGGCCCGAGGAGAAGGAATTCTCCGGCATAACAAAGCCCGGAGTAAATGATGCCTTCGGGGCGGCCATGGAGGTCCTGGCCGCGGTCCGCAAGGCCAAGAGCGAAGCCAAGGTCAGCGTCAAGACCCCGCTGAAATCGCTGAAGATCAGAGGAAGCGCCGAAGATATGAAGGTGCTGAAACTGGTCTGGGAAGACTTGCTGGGCACGGTGGGCGCGCAGGAGGCCGAGGCCATTGAAGGACAAGTGGAAGGCGGGAAGTTCGAGGTCAAGGCAGAGATCTAAGCAGAGTTTGTTTATAAATTGGAAAAACAACAAAAACGAAAAGATAATTATAAATAACCCAGCCGTTTACGGCTGGGCAAAGCGGATAAAGAACAATGAAAAGGCCGTTAACGGCCTTACGAGGGGGATTATTTCCGTTTTTTATCAAGCCCAGGCCTGAAGGCCTGGGCTAAGGAAATAATTTCGTGGCGCCGCTATTGAAAATCTATAGTTTATAAACGGAACTCTAACCATAAAGGAGCTCAAATGAAAAAGGCGGCGCTGGTTGTTGGTCTGTGTCTTTTATTGACTGGCTTAGCCATGGGCGGTACACAAAAAACCACTATCTCGGTGATGGACCTCAATACCTCCTCGGGACTTTCGCAGAAGGAGCTGTCCCTGCTGACCGACAAGCTGCTGAACAGTCTGGTGGAATACCGGGTTTATGATGTGGTGGAAAGATCAAAAAGAGATGAAATCCTCAAAGAACAGGGATTCCAGATGACCGGGGCCTGCAGCGAAGCCTCCTGCCTGGTTGAGGTCGGGCAGTTGTTGGGGGCCCAGAAGATGATCGGCGGCACCATCGGAAAATTAGGCGCTATCTATGTGGTCGAATTGCGAATGATTGACATCCAGACCGGCGGTATAGACCTGTCTTTTTCCCGCAATTACGGAAAGATCGCCGACCTGCTGACCGCCATGAAGGAGGCAGCCGAGATATTCTCCTCCTGGAAGCCGGGGGCCGGCCAATCCGCCAAGCCGGGCGGGCTTTTTGTGATCACCGAGCCAGATGGGGCCAAGATATTAGTGGACGGCAAGGAACATACCGGCCTGACCCCGAATCTGATATATCCCCTGTCCGAGGGGCTGCACCAGATTTCGCTGGTGAAGGAAGGCTACAGCCTGTTCTCCACCAGCCGATTAGTAAGCGTCGGAAAGGTAGACACGGTAAACGCGCCCTTGATGAGTTTGGCCGGAAAATTAAAGATCAAGACCGACCCGGCCGGGGCCCAGCTTTACCTGAACAAGAAATATCAGGGAATTGTTACGGAACAGGGCATGACCATCGAGGATCTGACGGACTCGCTGTATCAGATAAAGGCCGTTAAGTGGGGGTATAAAACTTATAATGCGAAATTGATCCCCAATCCAGGCCGGGAGACAAAGATGGACGCCAGAATGCCGCTGCGGCGCTGGAAGATGATCCCTTTTTCAGTGGATTATATAAAAAACCTGTCCGCTACCACCGAGGAAGCTGTCACGCTGGAAATATATCCATCGGCCTCGGCCACTACAGTTACTAATGCTGATTTTGTTGGCAGCGGATTTGGGGGTACAGCTGGGGTTGGTTTTGCATTCAACCGGAACATAACCCTGGGGCTATTGTACCAGTTCCGGGTCTATCCGGGGGCAATTGAAAAGGAAAATCACATAGCGGAACCGGGAGACACCACGCAGGTATATGAACAACTGCATATTAATTTTCTTTCCCATTCGCCGATCCTAACGTTGGCGGTCGCGGTGCCCTGGGGTCGGTTGGAGCCTTACGGCGAGTTCAGGTATGGCGGAATTTCGGCCAAATCCGAAGTGGAGTACAGGCGTGATAATTTATTGGGCACTGTTACTCAAAATTGGACGATCGTAAGTTCAGACACAGTAAAAACGGATACAAAAATAGACTACAAAACTCTGCAGGCCGGCGGAGGTATTTTGTGCTGGCTGCGGCCGGATCGGGAGGCCCTTAGGGTTTATTGGATGTACAGCAGAGACAGTTTCACTGATTTTTCGCTGCCGGAGGATTCATCCTTTCCCTGGGTGGTGGGAGACGCTGACCTGTCTTCTTCTGGCCTTATGTTCGGCTGGGGTTTAACGGTTCATTTTTAATACATCGTAAACCGGATAACAGAAAAGCCCCGATGATGAACTCATCGGGGCTTTGATAATATGGCGGAATATTACTCCGCAACAGCCAGTCTTTGTCCGGAGTTTAGCAGATTTCTGGAAAGCCATCTGAATACGGCGGCCAGGCCGTTGAATATATGAAGCGAAAGAAGGCCGATGCCCAGGCCGATGGCCGTCAAACTAAGGGCTTGGGGCATGGTGCTGATGGCCCCCCAAGGCAGTTCGTAATCCACGAATCTGTAGATGAATGGGGCAACTATCAGCACCCCGGAAACGGCGGTCAGAGTGATGGTAACGATAAAGGAGATAAGGCCTAAGGGGGTTTTAAGCAACAGGTAGACCAGCCCTTTCCAGGTGTATTTGCTGGATAGCCGGGAGGTGATCCAATTCCGGAAACCGCTGGCCTCGGACCATCTGGCCGGGCTGTCATGTTCGACCTTCTCTTTCAACAACCATCGGGCCTGAAGACCCTCAAATCTGGCAAACAATCTCCACGAGAACATGGTCAGTAACAGGAAGGGCAGGCCGATGAAGAAATAAAGCAGGCCCAGGCCGATGGAGAATCCGATGATCAGATATACAAAATAGAAGATTCCCAGGGGAAAGGCCAGCAAAAGGTACAGGATATTCAGATACGAACCGGGCTTTAGGAACACCCCTAATACGTTTTTCAGGCCTGTCAATAGGTCTTTCATGATCGTCTCCTTTTCCGTTGATATTCACCCTAAACTACGGATCATCGGTGGGAAAGTTACATATTATTTCAAACCAATAGAAGAGATATCTCAATATGCTAACTACCGTATTGTTTTAAGTTTTGGCTTCTATAAACCGAAGCCTTATCTCTTGACAAAAGGCCTTAAAATTTGTATACTTACCAATCTAATTAAAGGATATTATGGCAAAGAAAACAGACAGAAGGCCGGTCGCCAGACAGGAGGGAGCCAGGAAGGAACCCGCCCAAGAGACCCCCATCGGCTTTACCAGGATAAATTATATTTTGTTCGCCGCCGCCGCCGGGCTGATACTGTTGGGTTTCCTGTTCCTGTCCAGTCCTGTTTTTGGCGGTGGTTTCCCATTCGTCCATCCCTTTAAGGGCGGGGTCAACGGATGGCTTACCATGAACGCGGCCCCGGTGCTGCTGGTGCTGGGATACTGCGTGGTGATCCCGATCGCGATCATAAAGAAATAATTCTATAATAAAAATTTAGGACCACGGTCTAGCGGATGCAGTAAAAATCTGCAAAGGCTCCTACCGTGGTTTATTGTTGGGTATGGAAAGAATCAGACTGGGCGTAAATATTGACCACGTGGCTACCCTGAGGCAGGCTAGAAAGGCCCTTCAGCCGGATCCGGTCTGGGCCGCGGCCGCGGCTACCCTGGCCGGGGCCGACGGCATCACGGTGCATCTGCGCTCCGATCGCCGGCATATCCAGGATCGGGACGTTCAATTGCTTCGCCAGACCGTCAACACCCATCTCAACGTGGAACTGGCGGCCGATGACGAAATGGTCGGCTTGATGATCGATATCGTACCGGATGCGGTGTGCCTGGTGCCGGAGAATCCCAATGAAATAACCACCGAGGGCGGGCTGGATCTGCAAAAGGCCGGGGATCGGGTGGCTAGGGCGGCCACACAGCTGAAGGCGGCCGGGATATCGGTGACCTGCTTCATCGAGCCGGATGACAAACAGGTCAAACTGGCCCGAAAACTGGGGGCCGATTCCATAGAGATCAACACCAACGCTTTTTCCCTGGCCCGGGGGGATCGGATAAAAAAGGAGACCGCCCGGGTGGCCCAGGCCGCCAAGCTGGCCCAAAAACTGGGCCTGGATGTGCACGCCGGGCACGGGCTTGATTATTTCAACCTGCTTCCCATGATCGGGATCCCCCAGATAACCGAGCTGAACATCGGGCATGCCATCATCGCCCGGGCGGTGCTGGTGGGCCTGGATAAGGCGGTTCGTGACATGAAAGCACTTTTGGAAAGGTAGCCATGCCGGTTGGCAGCATCAAGAAAAAATTCGCCGATAAAAAGATCGGGGTCCTAATGGGGGGGCGTTCCGGGGAGCGGGAAATATCTCTGCGCTCCGGCAGGAACGTTCTGGCCGCCCTGAAAAGGCAGGGATTCAAAGCGGTGGGCATCGATGTGGGAACCGATGTGGCCAAAAAGTTGACGGCCCAAAAGATAGAGGTGGCCTTCATCATTCTGCACGGCAAATACGGGGAGGATGGCACCATTCAGGGGCTTCTGGAGATGATGGACATTCCCTATACCGGGTCGGGGGTGCTGGCTTCGGCCCTGGCCATGCACAAGGGCTACAGCAAAAAAATATTCAAGGAGCAGGGGATCCCCACCCCGGATTATTTATGGATTGCCCGGGGCGACGATCCGGCCAAAACCGCCCAGCAGGCCCAGGACGATCTGGGACTGCCGCTGATCATCAAGCCGCTGGAGGAGGGCTCTTCCATCGGGGTGTCCGTCGTCAAAAACCACCGGGATGCCGTATCGGGTTTCAAGAAACTGCACCGCAAATACGGCGGGCTGATCGCCGAGCGGCTCATAACCGGCATGAACATCACCACCGGTATTCTGGGCAACGGGCGCAAGGCCAAAGCCCTGCCGATCCTGGAGCTGGTGCCCAAAAACGAATTTTACGATTTCCAGGCCAAATATACCAAGGGGATGACCGAGTTCATCATCCCGGCCCGCCTGCCGGGCAGCCTGTACCGCCGGGCCCAGGAGACGGCCCTGGCCGCCCATCACGCTTTGGGCTGCCACGGCTGGTCGCGGGTGGATGCCATAGTGGACCGGGCCGGCACCCCGTACATCCTGGAGGTCAACACCCTGCCGGGGATGACCGACCTGTCCGATCTGCCGGCCGAGGCCCAGGTGGCCGGGATGGGCTACGATGAGGTGGTGCTGACCATACTGGACAGCGCAAAAATCTGAACTATATACACCAAGCCCCTGAGAGACAAACCACTGAAACACGGAACTACTGAAAATATCCCAAAAACCTTAAAACCTATCTTGTCCATAAATATTATTCCGAAAATCCAGTGTTTCCGTGGGTAAAAACATTTTAATAAAAATCCCATACCGTAATAAACAACAATCACATAAAGACATTAGGAGGAAACCAACATGCCAGTCCCCAAGAGGAAACATTCCAATTCGCGCACCGGGAAACGCCGGGCCAACTGGAAGCTGACCGCCCCCAACCTGGTGAAGTGTTCCCACTGCCACCAGTCCCGCATGCCGCACCGGGCCTGCCCCTATTGCGGATACTACGGCGGCCGGGAGATCGTCAGCATCAAAGAAGTTTAATCATTTATTGAAATAATAAGATGGTACCCAAGGCTAAAAATCCCGGGGCCAGGCCGGCGGATGCCGGGCATTCCGTCGACAAACGGAGCCGCAGCAAAAAGGCCAAGGAGATAACCACCGGCGGCAAGCTGGGATTGGAGAACCTGTCGGATGGAGGCCATGCCGGGCCGATCCGGATAGTGGTGGACGCCATGGGCGGCGACAACGGAGTGGTGCCCAACATCCTGGGGGCCATCGAGGCCGCCAGGATAGGCCGGGGCAAGTTTCAAGTGCTGCTGGTGGGCGATATTGTGGCCATTAAGACCGAGCTGGCGGCCGGCGTGGGGGAGAAGGAATACCAAGAGGAGGACCTGGAGAAATACGGGGTGAAGCTGGTGCATGCCTCCCAGAGGATAGAGATGCACGAAACCCCCACCGAGGCCCTGCGCAACAAGCGCGATTCCTCCATCTCGGTCGGCCTGCGCCTGCAGAAGAAGGGGGAAGCCGAGGGCTTCATCTCGGCCGGCAACACCGGGGCGGTGATGGGCGCCTCGCTTTTCGAGCTGGGGCGGATCGAGGGGGTCTCCCGCCCGGCCATCGCCACTTTCATGCCCACCGAGCTGGGCGGCTGCATCGTGGTGGATGCCGGGGCCAACCCCGACTGCAAGCCCCACTATCTGCTGCAGTTTGGCATGATGGGGGCCTCCTTCGCTCACTACGTCTTCGAAAAGCCCAACCCCAAGGTGGGCCTGCTTTCGGTGGGCGAGGAGGCGTCCAAGGGCGATGAGCTGACCCTGAAATCCCACCTGCTGCTGTCGGAGAGCGGTTTGAACTTCATCGGCAACATCGAGGGCAAGGACATCCTCAAGGGCACCGCCGACGTGGTGGTCTGCGACGGGTTCGTGGGCAACGTCATCCTTAAATTCGCCGAAAGCGTGGTCCGGATGTTCTACGGTTCCATCAAGCGCTACGTATACACCAATATCTTCGGCAAGATCGGGGCCCTGCTGTTAAAGCCCGCCCTGAAGAAATTCGCCAAGGATCTGGATTACGAGGAATACGGAGGGGCCCCTTTACTGGGGGTCAACGGGGTGTGCATCATCTGCCACGGACGTTCTACAGCCAAGGCCATCAAGAACGCCGTTCTGGTGGCCCACCGCTGCGTCTCTCACCGGGTGAACGACCATATCAAGGAACAGCTGTCCAACAATGCGAAGGAAAGCAAGAAATGAAACATGTGGCCATACTGGGGACCGGGCATTTCGTTCCCGAGAAGATAATGACCAACGCCGATCTGGAGAAGATCGTCGAAACCACCGATGAATGGATAACCCAGCGCAGCGGCATCAAGGAGCGGCATGTGGCTGACGAGAAGACACCCACCTCCAAATTATGCATCGAGGCGGGCCGCCGGGCGCTGGAATCGGCCGGGATAAAGCCCGAGGAATTGGATTTCATCATAATAGGAACCATCACCCCCGACATGATGTTCCCCTCCACCGCCTGCCTGGTCCAGGCGGCCCTAGGGGCCAAGCAGGCCGCGGCCTTCGATCTTTCGGCCGGCTGCACCGGGTTCATCTACGGGCTGGAGCTGGCCCGCTCCCTGATCATCGCCGACCCCAAAAGAAAGATACTGGTGATCGGGGCCGAGGAACTGACCAAGATCACCGATTGGACCGACCGGGGCACCTGCGTGCTGTTCGGCGACGGGGCCGGGGCGGCGGTGCTGGGTGCGGTGGATGAAGACCGGGGGATCCTGGGAACCTACCTGGGAGCCGACGGCAACCTGGGAGATCTTCTTTTCATGCCCGGCGGAGGCTCGCTCAACCCGGCCAGCCACCAAACGGTGGATGAGAAAATGCACGTGGTAAAGATGGCCGGCAACAAGGTGTTTCCCCATGCCGTCCGCAACATGCTGGAAGCGTCGATGAAGGCCATGGAGAGCGCCGGGGTAACCAAGGATCAGCTGAATCTGCTGATACCGCACCAGGCCAACATCCGCATCATCGAGGCCATCGCCGAGCGGCTGGACGCCGGGAACGAGAAGATCTACATCAATATCCAGAAATACGGCAACACCTCGGCGGCTTCCATTCCCATTGCCTTGGACGAGGCGGTGCGGGAGGGCCGGATCAAGAAGGGCGACCTGGTGATGCTGGTGGCCTTCGGGGCAGGGTTCACCTGGGGAGCGGTGCTGATCAGATGGTAAGTGAGAAATTGGGATATTGAATTCAGAAGATAGAATATAGAAGTCCGGTCATTGCGACTTCAATGACAAAGTGAAAGTGTTTTTGATCCCAGATAAGTTGGATTCACTGAACGGTATCCCTTGATGTATGGTGTTCTTGATTGGAC
>JAGVNJ010000015.1 GCA_020053305.1 Candidatus Edwardsiibacteriota bacterium
CAGAAACGGCCCCATCATGTACGGAGTTATTTTAAGCATCCCAAAGCGTCCTATGCTGCATAACTCTTCACATATTTATTTGCCGGAGTAATAATAAGTCGTTAAAATGTTCTAAATTGTTTATTTGAGGTTCATTATAGGTAAAATGTCTTTTAAGTGCTTTTGACACCCTGCTCCAAAAAGTATAATATTGTTCTACCGTGGCAACAATATCATCAACACTCGTTCTGAAAATTAATGGTTTATAACTACCCCATCGTGAATCTTGGAGGTCATCTCGTTTCATAATTATTTTTCCCCTTTACACACTTTTACGCACACCCCGCAGATATACTGCCCGATCCCCGGCAGGTGAGAGAACTCCCTCAGCTGGGCGATGCACCTGGGCTTGTCGTAGCCCTGGTCCGATATGGCCCCGGCCGGGCAGGCTTCGATGCACAGCTGGCAGCTGCCGCAGGACCCTTCTTTGGGGCTTCCCGCCTCCAGCGGCATATCGGTCAGAACGGTGACCAGTCGCAGCCGGGCCCGGTGCTGGGGATGAATGAACAAGGCCGACTTCCCTATCCATCCCAGGCCGGCCTGCACTGCCACGGCCTTGTGGGACAGATGCCCCAGGTGCTTCTCCCAGTCTATGGTCTGCGAGGCCGGAATGGGCAGGGCCTGGTATCCATTGGATTGGATGTAAGCTTCCAGCTTGGCCCCGGCCCGGTCCAGGGTATAGTTGGCCACCTTGTAGTGGTGTTTGTATAACAGAGTCGGCCGGTCGGCAATATCGTCTATGGTGGGGTCGGAAAGGCGGAAGCCTGCCGAGATCCCGTATTTAAGCCCCTGGGCGGCCTTTACGATATCGGGGTGAAAGGTTTGTCTGATGGGTTCAAGCTCGGCCACCCCGAAGACGGCCATCCCCTCATCCAGGGCGATGGCGCGAAGTTTTTCGGTATTTATCTTGCTGTCTTTTCCCGTGGTCATTTTATAGTGCCAATCATTAAAGCGATCTTCAAGACTAACGGTGATATGAAAATAGCCGGAAGCAGGTTGGCAACTTTTAATTTTACGTTAAGGATCAGGTTGAGGGCCACCCCCAACAGCAGTATCCCGCCCACCGCCGACATCAGGTCTACATAGGGCCTGGGCATCAGCCCTTTGAAAATCAAGGCCGCCGCGGTCAACAACCCCTGATAAACCAGGACCGCTCCGGCCGAGAACAGCACTCCCACCCCCATCGCCGAGGCCAGAGCCACCGAGGCTGTCCCGTCCATCAGCGACTTGGTAAAAAGCACGGTGTGGCTGCCCAGCAGGCCGTCCTCCATGCTTCCCACTATGGCCAGGGGTCCGACGCAGAACAGCAGGGAGCTGATCACAAATCCCTGCACGAATAGCGTGTTGTTGCCGCTGGAATATTTTTCCTGCAGTTTTTTACCCAACCACTCCAGCCGCCCCTCCAGGTTGATCAGCTCGCCGGCCAATCCGCCGATGACCAATGATATCAATACCAGCATCATCCGGCTGCTCTTAAAGGCCAGATCCAGCCCGATGACGACGGTGAACAGGCCGATGGCTTTCATCACTATATCGGAAAACCGGGCCGACAGTTTCCGGCGCAGTAAAAGTCCCAGAAGGCTTCCTGCTATTATGGCTCCGGTGTTGGCGACCGTTCCCAGCATATTATTCAAAAATCTTTCTGATAATATCCATATTTTCTTCTATCAGTTCCCTCTGTTCCGGCCAGAACATTTCTGGCAATATATCTATCGGAAACCATTTGACGATGTAGTCATGATCCCGGTCACTGGGTGAGGCGACATCCTGGTCCGTTACAAATAAAAAGTAATGCATGGTCCCCCAGGAACGTTTTTTGAAATCCAGGCGTTCTGTAATCCCAAGATCCTTGATCAATGTCAACTCCGTGAGGCCCGCCTCTTCAGCGATCTCCCGCCGGGCGGCCTGCTCCAGGTTCTCCCCGGATTCAACATGGCCCTTGGGAAGGATGTATTCATTAAAACCCGGCTCGGTGACCAGCGCCACCATGATTAGATCCCCTTCATTCCTGACCACCACCCCGCCGCAGGATATATGCTCGGCTATCCCTGGCGGCTTGATATACCAGCTTTTGTCTATCTTCACCGGCCCTGATCTTTGCTGAAGGCCGCTATCGAGCGGTCGTAGCTTCTCTCGGTTTTTTCCGAGAAATAACAGGCCGGCAGTTGGTTCATGGCCCGGTGATAGGCAATGCACTCACAGCACAGGCCCTTGCGGGAGCAGGGGGAGTAGGTGCAGGTGCAGGATTTTATATTTGTTTCTTTGTTACAGTTCATCGTGGTCGTAAGCCTAAGATTTATACTTCAATGATATTTAGTTTATGGGTATTGATGGAACCCCTGTAGATTATGTGAGGTACCCAAGCAAACAACATTAGGGGGGTGCCTTTTGAGTAACATTCTACATAGTATTGTATGGTTTCTTCGGGCAGCTTATCAAAGGCAGAAAGATCGCTGGGAATAACTTTGTTATATACTTTATCTTTTCCACCGTTGGTATATTCCATAACAGCGCAACGTTCTGGTTCTAAATCGTTAAAAGGTATTTCATAAAAACGCTCCAAAGGATAATTATATCCGACTTCCCTCAGTTTGGAATAGACCTTTCCGGGATGAACCGGCGTGCAAAAAAGAACGTCATTCCAGAAACAATCAAATATCGGTATGGTCGTTTTAGGTAACCATTCTCTACCTTTGTATTTGGCGGCATGGAACGCGTATCCTTCAGGGTGAATTTGTCTGAGCACATTCAGGGGATAAAGGATTTCACCCTGCATATTATCCGGAACCATGTGGTAGATCAAAGCACTCATCTTGAAATATGCCTTGTTACGTATGCTGTCTAGTTATCGAGTCTATAGCACTTTTCAACTGCTCCGGCTTTTGGGTACCGATTAATATTTTTCTGCCATCGGCAAGAACTAGTTGCAACCCCTGATTCCCCGAGACATTATACGCCAGCCCTCCGCTGCCCCGCTTGATGCCCCAACCTCCGTATTCAATTATTGGCCGGTAGATGCGAATTGAACATTCGCTGATCTCCGAAAATGATATTACTATCGGTCTCCGGTGGAGCGGCAAGAATTGGACGGTGATGCCCTGGCTGGTGACCCGGGTGATCAACTTTAAGCAGATAAACAACCCGGTTATGCCAAGGCATAACAAGGAGACCAGGATCAAACCGAATAAGTCGGCTGGTCCGCTGGTTTGGGGCCGCACCGGACCTAAAAACTGCGCAAAAAACAGTATGAAGAAAATAATATCCATTCCTAGTATGATGACCCACAGCCAGATTTGGCTAAACCGCTGCTCTTCGCTAAAAATGGTAGTTTCAACCTGTGGTTTCATCTTTCTTCTTTCCCCGCAACTGTTCGGCCTTCTTCTTCCGGAAATCTTTGCCCTTTTCTCTTCTTTCCCTTTTAAGTACCGGGCGGCTGGTCTCGTCTATTACCCAGTTGAGGAACGGAACATATCCATCCTTCATCTTCCACATCACGATCTGGGGAACTTTGTCGGAATGCAGTTGTTTGATGCGGGATTCTATCCGCTTGTAGAAATTCCGCTCGGCCTGAAAGAATACCGCCCATTCGGAACGCTGTTCGATCTTGCCCTGCCAGCGGAACAGCGATTCGGCCTGGACGATATTGGCCCCGGCCACTAATTGTTCCTCCAGCAGGATGCGGGCCGTTTTCTCGGCCAGTTCCCGGGAAGGGAAGGTGGAATATATTATTATACAATTCATAGTGTCATCCTATAGGTTTATATTTCACTGACAGATTTGTCCATTTTCGATCCTCACCACATCTCCCACCAATTCAATCTTGCCGTCCCGGATCACCATCCCGTCCCCGTCATTGCAGGCATAGACCGTGGCCTGGTTCTCGATCGAGAACCGTTTGACATCCTCCAAACGGCCCTCCCGCTGGTTCAAGTGCGGAAGGAAGTGAAAATTCACCAACCCTGCCGCCTGATGCTGGTCTGTTCTGCTTTTATAGAAGACATGCGAGATGTTGATGCTGGGCGTCAGCACTATGGCCCCGGCGCTGATGCCCAGAAGTATTCCGCCTTTTTCATGATATTTTTTCAGCCTCGGCCCGAATTTTCGTTTCCTGATGGACCCCAGAAACTGGAAGGGATCGCCCCCGGACAGGTGGATGGCATCGCAGGCCAGCAGTTCGTCGATCAACGACGGATCGTATTCCTTATTAAGATCGAAATATAAAAGATCGTCTATGCCGTATTTTTTATAATACTCACATTTTTCGATATAATACTTCCTGGTGCCGTCCGAGGCCGAAGGAATGTAAGCCAGTTTTGGCTTGTCTTTATTGACCATTTCAAGGAATCGCCGGTCCAGTCGCTCATTCGCCGGTATCACTTGGTCGCTGTAGAATATTATGGCACCGGAAGACACGGTCATAACTCCGGATATTTAACGAACAGAAGACTTAACGCCGCCAATGATATCCCGCACTTTATCTCGCCCCGGCCTATCATCTGTTTTACCTGACCGATGGGCAGCCGGATTATCTCCAGTATGGATTCGTCATGCTGCTGGTTGTCCAGCGAATGTCCTTTTGTATCCAGATCCTGAGCCAGGTAGGCGATGATCTCAGCCGTCTCGTGGCCCAGGGCGGTATAGAAATTGCCAAGCCGATCAAAACGCCCGGGCCTGAGGCCGATCTCCTCGAACAATTCCCTTTGGGCCGACTGGGTCTCGGTCTCGCCGGGATGGATGGCTCCGGCCGGCAGTTCCCAAAAAACATCGTCCAGGGTATAACGATATTGTTTTACCAGGTAGATGTTCTTTTCATTATCCAGGGCGATGATCGCCACTCCCGGGCCCTTCTCCACCACCCCGTAGATGCCGGGCTGTCCGTTGGGATAGATGACCTGATCCTCCCTGACAGATATCCAGGAATTCTGATAGACCTGTTTGGAGTTGGCAGTCCTCCAGCCGTGTTTGTCGGCTTTCTCACTCATCGCCGGAAACTCTTCCGGGCATCGGTTGTTTCCAAATGTCATTGGTGAATGCCTGCTCTGCACTCATGGATGAGAATTTTATAGTAAGTCCGGTCTGCTCGCCATGGGAAAACAACTCCACTGTATGCGGCCGGAAACTGTTATTGAACGGCTTCCAATCGTTATAGCCAATGCTGTATTCCGGCTTTCCCTTGATATCCAATTGATAGCCGACAATCCTGGCATTGTGCTGATCCAGCCGGTAGGCTATAGTACTGTCCTTCTTGGTAAAAACGAAGAGGTAATATTTATCGGCATCCTGGGCGACGGAATATTGGCCCGTCTCCAGCGGCGGCCGGCCCTGCATGACCTCCAAGAGCCGTTGGATACCGATCCCGGCAGCTTTCTCCGCCATCGAATCGATGCCAGATATTGTGCCGTTGACGTACAGCGACTTCAGGGGAACATTCAGCCAGGCCTCATCGTCCGATATGCAGGCCGAAGCCAGGCCGATGCCAAAAAATCCGGAGATATCTATCCTGATATGCCGGGGGCCCTCCTGGCGCCAGACAAAGTTCAGGGACTGGGTCAGCTTGGGCGAATCGTAGGTTATCTTTCCCTGGGCCGAGAATGGCCGGACATCCGTCTTGAATGACGACCAGGCTTTATTCCAAATATATTCCGGATCCTGTTTGCCCGCTTTTTTTACATGGGCGCAACCAGCCATCAAGAAACAAAGCGTCGCAATCGATATGATCTGTTCTTTCGAAAATAAGAAACTCCTGTAAAACTGTTTTTTGCCACGGAAACACTGAATTTTTGGAATAACAATCCTGGGAAATATCGGAGTTACGGTCCTTCTCTTGGTATTTTCAATAGTTCCGTGTTTCAGTGGTTGGTTTCGCATAAATCTCAATAATTTATTTTTATCGAACTGCATCTATCTTTTCCTGTACCTTTTCCTTGCCGGGGTCGAGCTCCAGGGCTTTCTGCCACTGCTCTACGGCCTGCTGTTTAAAATTGAGTGATAGGTAGATATCTCCCAGGTGATCCCTTAAAGTGGCATCGCCTGGCAGCAAGCTGACGGCCTTCTCCAGGCTCTGGCGGGCTTCTTCAAACTGGCCTATTTTATAAAACACCCATCCCATGCTATCGATATAAAAGGCATTATCCGGCTCGGCCTCCAGGGCTTTGGCGATCAGATCTTTGGCTTCCTCCAGGTTGATGCCCTTGTCGGCATACATGTAGCCCAGGTAGTTCAGCACGATGGCGCTCTTGGGATCAATCTCCAGCAGCTTTTTGAATATCACCACGGCATTGTCAAAATCGCCGCTGCGTTCATAGGCCACTGCCAGGCCGAACATCAGGTCGGTATCCTTGGGGTCCTTCTTGTGCTGCCTCTGGAAAAACGGCAGGGCCTCCCGGTATCTTTCAATCAGAGAATACCCGGCCCCAATCAAACGATCAATATCCTGTTTAATTCCCAAGCGCCGGGCGGTCTGAAATGCTGCAACGGCGGAATCCGGCTGGTCCAGGGCCAAGAAACAATTGCCCAGAGAGACCCAGCCCTCGACCATTTTGGGCAGCAAGCCAATGGTCCTCTGGAAATACTGCAGCGCCGTGTGATACTCTTTTTGCTGGTGGCTGATGCGGGCAATGGTGTAAAGAGCCTCGGTGTTATTGCTGTCGCTCTCCAGGACAGCCAGAAATTGCTCCTTGGCCGGCTGAAAGGCCTGCTGGTGGTAGAACAGCCGGGCCAGTTGCAAACGAAGACCGGCGTTTCCCGGCTCCCTTTCCAGAATGATCATGGCCTGGCGGGCCGCCCAAGGGTACTGGTTTACCGACAGCAGCAGGTTGAATATATGCTTTTGGATACTCATATTTTCGGGGTCTAATTGGGCGGCGGTGCCGTAGAAATACAGGGCCGAATCCGGCTGCTGGGCCACTTCATAGACGGCGGCCAGCGATATCCAGGCCCGAACATTTGATGAATCCCGGCCTATCACCTGCCGGTAGATCTCCTTGGCCGGTTCGCTCTGCTTATTGCGCATCAGCATTGAGCCCAGCTGCATCATGATGTTCGGGTCGCCGGTCCGCCGGGCGATGCTCTCCATAACGATTATGGCCGAATCGCGGCGGCCCAGGGCCTCATAAAGCCCGGCGGTGGTGATGGAGATGTCGGGGTCCTCCGGCTTCAGTTTGACCGCCGCCTTATACTGCTCCAATGAAAGCCCCAGCTCCCGGGCCATCATGTAGGCGTTGCCCAGCATCAGGCGGTTGTCTGGGTTGTCCGGCTCCAGCTTTACGGCCCGGCGGGCGTAGAGGATCGCCAGGGTGTCGTTGCCCAGCTCATAGTAATTCTGGGATATCAGCAGGTTCAGCAGGGCTGATCTCTTGTCCAGCCGCAGGGCAGCCTTGTAAAGTTCGATGGCCTTTCGGTTTTGACCATCCTGCTCCAGCATGGCGGCCTGCATCACCTGGTCCATAACCGCCAATTGCGCCTGTTCCGGGCTGAGCGTCTGGCGCTTGACGCAGCCGGCCGAGATGATCAGCAATATGATCAATAATTTTTTCAATTTATAACCCCTTTGAAGACTATAAAGCCAAAGCCGGAAAATAAAACATCGTCTATTGTTCCGGCTTGCTGAACGCGATATTGTCGGATCCTAAAAATTATAGGTGGCGCCTTCCATGGCCAGCCGGATCTGTGAGTTCTTCAGCCGGGCGATCTCCTTCTGCACCTCCTCCACGAACATGGCCTTGATATGAAAGACGTAGAACGGCACCTTGAGGCCCGACTTGTTTATCTCCTGTAACAAGGCGTGCGGCGTAAGATGGCCCGACAGGTCGGCCAGCCCGTGAAGCCGGTTGGGGAAAGAGGTTTCTATCAGCACCCCTTTAAGGCCCCGGATCTTCTTGGCCTCCTTCCAGATCTTTTCGGTGGCCCGGGTGTCGGCGGTGTACAGCAGGGAGCTCTTGCCGTCGCTGATGATGAAGCCCACCGTCGGCACCGAGTGGCTGACCCGGATGGCCCGGATGGTGTACTTGCCCATTCTTACCGGCTTTCCTTCGGCCATGGGCTTCAGCTTGAAGATGGCATCCTTGCCGTTGGGGATGGATGTGAAGTCCGGCCATACCTGATTGTTGAACAGATGTTCCCGCAGGCCGTCCAGCACCTCCGGAATGCTCATGATCTGGATGGATTTGTTGAGGCTGCCCACCAGATTGTCGGCCATCAGCAACAGCCCCAGGCTGTGGTCGATGTGGATGTGCGACAGCAGGACCGCATCCAGCCTCAGCTGCTCGTCGAAGCCTAGCATGGAGGCGGCGGCCCCGGTGTCGATCAGGATGTTCTTGTCCAGCAGAAAGCTGGTCAGGCCGAACCCAGGCAGTTTTGATCCCGAAGCTCCCAGGACCTTTAGTTTCATCCCAGAACTCCTATAACAGGATTATTAAAAACCATTCATAAAATCATCCGCCGGGGCCTTATGAGCATCCCGGCAGATAACTCTTTGCAATAAATGTAACTTAAACCCATGGCAAAGTCAAGCATAAAATCAGTTCTTTGGCCGGATATGCCTACTTGAAATACCGGGCCTTGGCTGGATACTCCTTCAGGTATTGCTCTTTGAGCGGCTGGGGTACTTTAGATATCCGTTTTATCGCCGGGGCTGTCATTTTTTCCCAAAAGGCCTTGACCCCGGGGGCCAGCGGCCGGCGACAGGTGAAGGTCCCGCAGCAGTTTTGGCTGCCGCAGTGACATTCAAAGCCCCAATCCTTATCATAAAAGACCCGGTAATCGTAGGTGGCCTCCTGGCCTTTCTTGATATCCCGGACCGCCACATCAAAGCCCTTTCCGGTATCCAGGATATTGGGATCGCAGGAGTGGTTCATGTAAACCGAATAGCCGCAGGGGTTGACCACCGAGCCGTCCTTGCGGGTGTAGGCGTGGAACAGCAGTTTTTCCTTTTGGGCCTTGGTCATCTTGTCGAATTTGGTTTTGGGAATGACGGTGCATTTCGAGCACTCATAGAACACCACCGTTCCTTTGGGAATGTCCCGTTTAGCGAAAAGCCCGTAGCCTTTGCCTTTGGTCTTTTTAAGGATGAATAACGGAGCCAGCATTTTATCCTTTTGGTGTTGATTATATATGCTCTTTACTATCCCCTCCTTGATCAAGGAGGGGAAGGGGTGGTTTATTTAAAGGATACACATAATTACACACTATCGCCGGACTGATGCCACACGGTTATCATATTCTCTCTACATTAAAATGCATAACCTATTTTTAAGCACGCCCAATAAAATGATCTTTCACCAAAACAGCTAATATCACTATCAAACAACCATATCCTTGATAATTCAACAGCCAAGCTAAATCCGTCACTTCCAATGTAATGCAAACCAATTGGTAAATATATACCTTCAGTTGGTGCCCCAAATATTAATACATCAGAAGTAGTGTCTGGCCAAACACTGTGCGTATATATAAGACCAGTATACGGTGATATAATATCTTTTTTTCAACCAATTTTCATCCATCTATGATATTTTATACCTCCATAAAATCCTATTAAACCCAATCCAATTTCAGTATTAAATTGGGGTGATATAAATTTTGAATACGAAATCGAGGTAAAACAAGTTGGCCCCAGAATGTTTAACGACACCAGATTAGTTTTATTCGTATTTATATTATTCTCAATAAGTAACGAATCGGCTTGCTCAATACCATTTACTATTGTATAGTTAAAAAGAACAAGATTAGTTAAAATAATAACCAATCTTATATACATTGTTTTTCCCTTCTGATATTTAATTAAGATATAAAAGCCTTCTTTCAAGCGGCTTATTTTCCTTCCTTCTCTTTGAACCCAAAATATTCCATCCACTCTTTCACATCTATCCTGCCGGGCTTCTCTTTATCCGCGCCCCGGCGGGTCATCTCCCGCTCCATCTTTTCCAAGAATGCCCCGGAGCCAATCACCTCCACCTGCCGGCCCTTGACATGATGGGCCAGCTCCCGGTCGGAGGTGACCACGGTCAACGCTTTGGTCTTCTTCAGGACGGCCGCCTTGTCCTTGATCACCCGGTCGGCGTTCTGGGGAGGCTTGGAGTAAAAAACCTTTATCCCCCTGGCCCGGTCCGCCTTGCGCTCCTTTCCCTCCGCCCCGTCGAAGATGACCGTGATGTCATAACCGAAAGCCTTCTTGTATCCGGCCAGCAGTTCGATCAGAAGCTGGCGCCCCTTTTGCCTCTCCTCGAGCAGGGCCGGGCGGATGGAGTTCGAAGCGAAGGCCAGGTTATAACCGTCGACGATTATTGTTCTAGCCATTTTTTGGCAATTCGGCGGTCACATATCTTGCGCATGATGCCGGATATCCCGGCCCTGCACCACAAAGATCACGTCCTCGGCGATGTTGGTGGCATGGTCGCCTATCCGTTCCAGACTGCGGGCCACCAGGATCAGCTGAATGGCCCGGCTGATCGAGCCGGAATCCTTGGTCATGAACTCGGTCAGCTCGGCCACTATCTTGTCCTTCAGGTCGTCCAGCTGATCGTCCTGCATCAGCACCGCCCTGGCCTTGTCGACATTTCGTTCCACGAAAGCGTTCAGGCTGTCCCGAACCATGTCGGTGGTGATGGCCACCATTTTAGGAATGTCTATCAGCGGCTTGAGCTGGGGTTCCTTCAGCAGCTTATTGACCACCTCGCAGATGTTGATGGCCTGGTCCCCCAGCCGCTCCAGCTCGGTGTTGATCTTGGAAGTTCCCAGCAGAAAACGCAGGTCCCCGGCGGCTGGCTGGTAGAGGGCGGTCAGTCTCAGGCAGTCTTCGTCGATGCTTATCTGAAGGCCGTTGACCTGTTTCTCATTCTCATATATCTGCTTCAGCTGATCGGCATTTCTCTCAATCAGGGCGGTGACCGCGGCGTCTATCATAGCCTCGACCAGGGCTCCCATCTTCAGCAGTTGTTGTTTCAGCTGGTCCAGTTCGGTATCGAAATGTCTTTCCATTGGCGCTCCCCGTTTTTTTTAAGGATTTTTGATATTATCGGCCTTCTATGTTATTTGCCACCAAGACACCAAGGCACAAAGTTGAATTAACTTATAAATTTAATTTGTAACAATCAACTGAATCCGTTCCTGCCAAACCAGAGGGCTTCGTGTCTTTGCGGCTTTGTGTGATAAGATCACGCGGTATCCCGCCGAATCATGTCAATCCTGTCTAAAAGGTCTCAGCCGTAGCGACCGGTGATATAGTCCTGGGTCCTGCTGTCCTTGGGATTGGTGAAAATATTGGCGGTCAGGTCGAACTCCACCATGTCTCCCAGCAGCATGTAGCCGGAATATTCCGAGACCCGGGCCGCCTGCTGCATATTGTGGGTGACAATGGCGATAGTATACTTCTTGCGCAGCTCCAGCATCAACTCCTCCACCTTCATGGTGGCGATGGGATCCAGGGCCGAACAGGGCTCGTCCATCAAAATCACCTCCGGCTCCACCGCCAGCAGGCGGGCGATGCAAAGGCGCTGCTGCTGGTCCAGCGGCAGATCCAGGGCCGGCTTATCCAATCGATCCTTCAGGTTATCCCACAGCCAGGCGCCTTTGAGACTGCCCTCCACCGTCTGGGAGATGCGGTCCTTGTCACTTATCCCGGCCACCTTAAGGCCATAGGCCACGTTGTCGTAGACCGAGAGCGGGAAGGGATTGGGCCGCTGGAATACCATGCCCACCCTTTTTCTCAACTCCGGCACGTTCAGGCCGTGACGGTAGATGTTCCTGCCGTCCAACAGCACCCGGCCGTCTATCCTGACCCCGGCGATCAGGTCGTTCATCCGGTTGATGCAACGCAACAGGGTGGATTTGCCGCAGCCCGATGGTCCGATCAGGGCAGTGATGGAATTTTCTCCGACCGGCAGGTCCACCGCCTTCAGGGCCTGGAACTTGCCGTAGTGCAGATTGAGTTTTTTTATTTCTATCTTGTTGTTCATTATTCTTCTATTTCTGCCAATTCGATAAGCCTATCTTGTCATTCCCGCGCCGGCGGGAATCCAGTGCCTTATGCGGTTATCACGCATTCAAATGGGGTACGGGGGCGCAGTGCGATTAACGCTCCAGACAAGACACTTTACAAGCAAGCACTCTATTTGTGGCATGTTTATGAGGGATCCCGCTGGACATGCAATTAAATATTTCTTCTTCAGAATATTCTATCATCCAATCATGGTAATATGTCAAAAGTTCACCGGAAATCCATTTATGCGAATTCTTCTCGCCTTCCGGAGCGGGTTCAATGAACGGTTTTTTGACAAAGACCGATAACATATGAATGCCATTCTTTTCCGTGTGGTCCTTATAATTTGTAAAAATATCCTCTCTAAGTTCCTGTGGAATGTAGTGAAGAGAACCTACGGAAAATATGATATCAAATTTATCAGTCAATCGATATTCATTTATGTTGGCTTTAAAAACATTAATATTTACGCCGACCTTATCCGCTAATTTCCTTGTCTTTTCCACACCAGCATCAGCCAAGTCAAAAGCAGTCACATCATAACCGTTACGAGCGAAAAATACGGCATTCCTGCCTTCCCCACAACCAATATCTAAAAGTTTCAATTTTTTAACAGGCGGTAATGCCTGCAGCGCTTTAAAACAGGTTGGCGCAGGTTTAAAGCCCCAATAACATTCCTCTTGCTTATAAATATCATCATAAATATTTGACATCTAACAAAACCTCTTGTTTTTATCTGCAACCCGGATATCCTCCTGATGATTTGCATCGATACCGAAGGGACTGACACTTATCACTTTCTCTTGAAAAGATCTACACCGTCTTCACAGATTCTTCGGCACGCCGACCTTTGAAGCGTCCTCAGAATGACATTGCGGCCTCTGCGGCTCTGCGGTGAAAAAGCGGCCCGGGAAATCATGTTAATCCTGTCTAAAATTCTTCATCCGAAGCGTCCGGTGATGTAATCGCTGGTCCTTTTATCCTGGGGCACAGTGAACAGCTCCCCGGTCGGACCGTACTCCACCAGCGAGCCCATCAGGAAGAAGGCGGTACGGTCGGCCACCCGGGCCGCCTGCTTGGTGTTGTTGGTGACCAGGATGATGGTGTACTTCTCCTTGAGGATGGTCAGGGCCTCCTCGATCTTGGCGGTGGAGATGGGGTCCAGCCCCGAGCAGGGCTCGTCCAGCAGGATCACCTCCGGCTCCAAAGCCAGGATCCTGGCCAGGCACAGCCGCTGCTGCTGTCCGCCGGAGAGGCGCATGGCCGGGGAATTCAGGCGGTTCTTGACCTCGTCCCAGATGAAGGCCGATCTCAGGCTGGACTCCACCAACTGATCAAGCTTTTTCCGGTCGCCGACGCCGGACAGCCTGGGCCCGTAGATTATGTTTTCGTAGATGCTCTTGGGCAGGGGCACCGGCAGGGCGAACAGCATCCCCACCCTTTTACGCAAGGCCACCACGTCGAATTTGGGGTGGTAGATGTCCTGGCCGTCCAGGGTGATGCTTCCCTCTATCCGGAAGTCAGGAATCAGATCGTTCAGCCGGTTCAGGCTGCGCAGGAAAGTGGTCTTGCCCGAGCCGGCCGGCCCGATGATGCCCAGTATCTGCCTGTCCGGGATGTCTATATTGAGGGACATCAACAACTGCTCCGGCCCGTAAAAGGCTTTGAGATCCTTGGCTGATATTTTTATTGGGTTGCTCATCATGTTATCAATTGTTCTTGGCTACGAACCGATTCATCAATCCGTAGGCCGTCAGGTTTATCAGCAGAATGGTGATCACCAGGATGGCCGCGGTGCCGTAGGCGTTCTCGGTGGAGATGCCCTCCCTGGCCAGGATGTAGAAATGCACCGACATGGTCCGGGCCGAATCCATCAGCGAGGTGGGCATCCGGAGCGACGAACCGGCGGTGAATATCACCGCGGCGGTCTCGCCGATGGAACGCCCCACCCCCAGCATCACCCCGGTGACGATGCCCGGCAGGGCGCTGGGCAGCACCACTTTCTGGACGGTCTCCCAACGGGTGGCCCCCAGCGAGAAGGACACCTCGCGGAAGGAATCGGGCACCGATTTGATGGCCTCCTCCGAGGTCCGGATGATGGTGGGCAGTATCATGAAAGCCAGGGTCAGCCCGCCGGACAGGATGGACCAGCCCATCTGCAATATGGTGACGAAGAATATGAAACCGAACAGGCCGAAGATTATGGAGGGGATCCCGGCCAGACAGTCGGCCCCGAAACGGATGACCCGGGTGATCCGGCTCTCCCGGGTGTATTCGGTGAGGTAGATGGCGGTGCCCACCCCCAACGGCGTAGCGATGGCTATGGCCACCAGGGTCAACAGGATGGTCCCCACCACCACCGGGAAGATGCCTCCGGCCTTGCCCATGTCCTGGGGATTGCTGAGCAGGAATTTTAGGCCCACTACCGGCAGGCCCTTCTCCAGCACGAACAGGATGATGAACACCAGTATGGCCAGGGTGGCCAGGGTGGCCAGTCCCATCACCAACTGGGCGGCCAGTTGGGTGTATTTGGGCGGCATTCTCATCTCTTGCCCGCCTTCTTTCTAATGGACATCCCGGCCAGGGAGTTCAGGATCATGATTATCACCAGCAGCACCACCCCGGTGGCGAACAGCGCCTGGCGGTGCTGCCCGGTGGCGTAGCCCATCTCCAGGGCGATGTTGGCGGTCAGGGTGCGGACCGAATCCAGGGCCGAGATGGGGATCTTGACCGCATTGCCGGCCACCATGATCACCGCCATGGTCTCGCCGATGGCCCGTCCCATGCCCAGGATGATGGCGGCTATGATGCCGGATTTGGCGGCCGGCACCGTCACCATATAGGTGGTCTGCCAATGGGTGGCGCCCAGGGCCAGGGAGCCCTCCCGGTAGGAATTGGGCACCGACTGGATGGAATCGATGGAGATGCTGATGATGGTGGGCAATATCATGACGCCCAGGATGACGGCCCCGGCCAGAACCGACAGCCCCGGCCCGCCCAGCTGGGAGCGGATCAGCGGGGCCAGCACCATTACCCCCATGAATCCGTAGACCACCGAGGGGATTCCGGCCAGCAGCTCGATGGTGGGCTTGATGACCCCCATCACCCGGCGGGGAACGAATTCCGTCAGGAAAACTGCGCAGGCCACCCCCAGCGGAGCGCCGACCAGCATGGCCCCCAGGGTCACCCAGACCGAAGCCACGATCATGGGCCAGATCCCGAACTTTCCGGCCTGGGGCTGCCAGTCGGATGACAGCAGGAACTTTATCGGGCCGTAGCTGATGATGAACGGCAGGCCCTCTTTAATTATAAAAAGGGCAATCAAGAGCAGGGCCGAAATAGCCGAAAAAGCTATCCCCGCCAACACTCTCCGAACGCCCTTCTCTCCTAAAAATTTCATTGGCTGGTAATATCGATCTATTTAACCGGTATCAGGCCGCTGTTCTTGATGGTCTCCTGGCCCTCCGCCGACAACATGTAATCTATCACCTGTTTGACCGCCCCTTCCGGCTGCCCCTGGGTCAGCAGGAACACCGGACGGACCAGTAGGTACTTTCCACACACGACCTCTTCCGTGGTGCACTCCACCCCGTCCAGTTTGACCGGCTTGATCTTCTCGTTGATCAGACCGTGCGAAAGATATCCGATGGCGTTGGCATCGTTGGCCACCGTCTCCCGGATGGTGCCGTTGGAGTCCTGGATCAGGGCCTCCCTGGCCAGCGAGATGTCGCCCACTATCTGTTCGAAGGAAGTCCTGGTGCCGGATCCGGCCTCTCGGGACACCACGGTGATCGGCCGGTCATCGCCGCCCACCTGTTTCCAGTTGTTGATGACGCCGTTGAATATCTCCCGCACCTGTTGCACAGTCAGGCCTTCGACCTTGTTGCCGGGGTTGACCACGATGGCGATGCCGTCCCGGGCCACCTCGGTGGCGGTAAGATTCTTGGCCTCCTCGGGCAGCTGCAACAGGTCGGCCATCCCTATCTGGGCGGTCCTGGACAGGGCTGACTGGATGCCCACCGCCGAGCCGCCGCCCTGGACGGTCACATTGATGCCGGGATTCTGGACCATGAACTGGTCGGCCAGCTTCTCGGCGAAGGGCTGGAAGGCGGTGGAGCCGGCCATGATGACTGCCTCCCGCTTTTGGCCGCATCCGGCCAGCATCAGGACCGCCGTCATAAGAGACATGCCTATAAGATATCTTCTATTCATTATAAATCCTCAAATAATTTTCATTTCGCCTTGATAGATTCTGTCGCCCTTAAGAATTTTACTTGCCTGGCAAATTGAGTGCCTTCGCCGTAGCTACGGCACTCGAGGAAGCCAATTATAAAAGCGTAGGCGAAACGGGTGACGTTTATTCATCCCTCAAACAACTGGGCACGGATGCCATCACGGGAAGACAGAACCCCTATTATCTAGTAACCAATAACTGTTAACTATCGTTACTTTCCGTTCTGCCCCTCTTTTAGCAGCTTGCTTAAGTCCTTGTTCTTCTGCAGCAGTTCCACCGCCTTCTGGGCCTGGGCGTCGTTCTGCAGCAGATAGGCGGTGCGAGCCTTGTCGCCGTAGAGTTTGGAAAGCAATTCCCGTTTGATCCCCTGTTTGATATAATCCTTGCTCTCCTTGTATTCTTCCGGGGTATATTCTATTTTATCTTCCTTCAACAGTTTGACGAACTCCTCCACCATGGCTTCGTCCGCCTTGAGATCCTTCGGCAGGTCGCTATGTCCCACCGCGTATTTAATGGCAAACTTGAAGAAGATGGTCTTCCGCTCCAGGTCCATCTGGAAACGGGTTAGCCGCGGCAGGTCGACCTTGATGTCCGGGGTGATGCCGCCTCCGCCGTAGACCTTGCGCTTGAGGCCGCCCAGCGTGGTATGGACCTCCCTGGTCGCCGTGGTGGTGTCCACTTCCAGACTGTCAGTCTCGCCGGACTGCCAGGCGCTGTTGTCCCGGTGGATGCAGCGCCCGGAGGGGGTGTAATACTTGGCGGTGGTCAGCTTGATGGCGATGGAATCGCCCAGCGGCATCACATTCTGCACCGAGCCCTTGCCGAAGCTGGTCTGCCCCAGCACCAACGCCCGGTCCCAATCCTGTAAGGCGCCGGCCACGATCTCCGAGGCCGAGGCTGAACCCTGGTTCACCAGCACTACCACCGGACCCTTATTTGACCCGAACAATACCTTGCCCGAAGCTTTGTAATCCTGATCCGATTCCTTCAGCCGTCCCCGGGTGAAGACCACCAGCGAGCCGTTATCCAGAAAATTGCTGGAGACCTCCACCGCTTCGTGCAACAGTCCGCCGGGGTTGCTGCGCAGGTCTAATATCAGCTGTTTCATCCCCTGCTTCTCCAGGTCCTGCAGGGCCCGGGTCAGATCCGGGCCGGATTTTTGCGAGAAATTGGCCAGCCAGACGTAGCCGATCTTGTCGGCGATGAAACCGTAATACGGTATGCTCTCGATCTCGATCAGGGCCCGGGTGATGGTGTAATCCATCAGCTCGCTGACCCCCTCGCGCTCGATGGTGATGGTGACGTTACTGCCGGGCTCGCCCCGCAGCTTGCCCACCGCCTCGTCGCTGGTGATCCCCTTGGTGGATTTGCCCTCGATCTTGAGTATCCGGTCGCCGGCCTGGATGCCCATCCGGGAGGCCGGGGTCCCGGCCATGGGGGCGATCACCGTCAGCACCTCGTCCCGCACTCCTATCTGGATGCCGATGCCGCCGAAGGAACCCTGGGTGCTGGATTTCAGGTCCCGGAATGTTTTGGCATCCATGAACACCGAATGCGGGTCCAGGGTCTCCATCATCCCCTTGATGGCCCCGTAGATCAGTTTCTGGGGATCGGGGGCGGTGACGTAGCGGTCCAGCACCTGCTTAAAAGCGGTGGTGAATATCCTCAGCTGGAAATTGATCTGATCAAAGCTTCGACTTTGAGCAAACAAACCTATCGTCCCTCCGGCCAGCACGCTGAACAGCACTATGGCCGATACTATCAAAGCGAATTTACGCCTGGAGATCATGATGAACCTGCCTTTCTGAATACCTTCTTCCATAATAAATGTTCTTTCATTATCTTTTTTTCATGGCGCTCAGCGCCAGCTGCCGCACCGCGGCATGGATCACATCCGGCGGCTGGCTGCCGTCCAAAAGCTTGACCCGCTTAGGATCCCCACTAGCTATGGCCTTAAATCCCTGGCGGACCCTTTTATGGAACTTCAGGGCCTGAGTCTCCATCCGATCCAGACTGCGGCGCCGGCCCTTGGCTCTTAAGAAGCCCTTCTCCACCGGCAGGTCCAGCGCCAACGTCAGCTGGGGCCAGTGCCCGTCAACGGCAAAATCGTTGAGCTCGTTTACCATCTTCAGGTCCAGGCCCCGGCCGTATCCCTGATAGGCGGTGGAGGAATCGGCGAAACGGTCGCAGATCACCACCTTGCCGGCTTTCAGGGCCGGGACTATCACCTGGGCCAGGTGCTGAACCCGGGAGGCCTGCAGCAGCAGCAGTTCTGTCAGGTCGGACATCCCCTTGTTGCGGTTGTCCAGCAGGATCTTTCTTATCTTCTCGGAAATGGGAGGGCCGCCGGGCTCCCTGGTCAGCACTACCTGAAAACCCTGGGACTTTAGCCAGTTCTTCAACAGCTTGGCCTGGGTGCTTTTCCCGCAGCCCTCAATGCCCTCAAATGATATGAATAAACCTTTTTTCAACAAAACCCCATAATATTATGCAATAGCTATACTATTATGTTTTTTAAACTTGGTAACAATTTTTAGTGCGACACATCTGTCTGCTATGAATCTATATTATTACTCCGGCAAATAAATATGTGAAGAGTTATGCAGCATAGGACGCTTTGGGATGCTTAAAATAACTCCGTACATGATGGGGCCGTTTCTGTA
>JAGVNJ010000070.1 GCA_020053305.1 Candidatus Edwardsiibacteriota bacterium
AGTGTTTTATGGTCAAGCCGTCTTGCATCGTTTCTCTTCATGCATATATTATAGCATAAACAAGCGATAGTGTCAATACTATTATGAGACAGTTAATAATATAATCATCTCAAAACGAAAAAAGCAACATCAGGCAGGCTCGTCCCGATGTTGCATATATATTATGGACAGGCTTGCCTATTTTTTCTTGGCGACAGTTTCCTTCTTAGGGGCGGCTTCTTTCTTGGCGGCCGCTTCCTTCTTGGGGGCTACCTCCGGTTTGACGACTATTTCCTTCTTGGCGACAACTTCCGGTTTGACGGTGGCTTCTTTCTTGACGGCCGTTTCCTTTTTGACCTCGGCGCCTTCCTTGCGGTAACGCTTGTTGAAACGCTCCACCCGGCCGGCGGTGTCCATCAGTTTTTGCTTGCCGGTGAAATAGGGATGGCAGTTGGAGCAGATCTCCACCCGGATATCCTTCAGGGTCGACTTGGTAGGAATCACGTTGCCGCAGGCGCAGGTGATGGTGGTGGTCTCGTACTTGGGATGAATGCCTTTTTTCATTTTGACCTCGTTGATTTATTGATTATTTTTTATTATTCTCGGTTTCTGGATTTCTTGTCGTTGTTCTCCCGGCCCTCGAAGGCGCTCATGGCGGTGATAAAATCCTTGTTGGATTTGGTGCCCTTGAGGCGTGAGATCAGAAATTCCATGGCCTCCACCGGGTTCATATCGCTCAACAGTTTCCGCAGGATCCATGACCGGTTGAGAGCCTCCGGCCCCAGCAGCAGCTCCTCCTTGCGGGTGCCGGAGCGATTGATGTCTATGGCCGGGAATATCCGGCGGTCGGCCAGCTTGCGGTCCAGCACCAGCTCCATGTTGCCGGTGCCCTTGAATTCCTCGAAGATCACCTCGTCCATCCGGCTGCCGGTCTCCACCAGGGCGGTGGCCATGATGGTCAGGCTGCCGCCCTCCTCGATGTTGCGGGCGGTGCCGAAGAATCTTTTGGGCCTCTGCAGGGCGTTGGAGTCCACCCCGCCGGACAGGGTCTTGCCGGAATGCGGTATCACCGCGTTGTTGGCCCGGGCCAGCCGGGTGATGGAATCCAGCAGGATCACCACGTCCTTCTTCCGCTCCACCAGCCGCTTGGCCCTCTCCAGCACCATGTCGGCCACCTGGACATGCCTCTCGGGGGGTTCGTCGAAGGTGGAGCTGAAGACCTCGGCCTTGACGTGCCGCTGCATGTCGGTGACCTCCTCGGGCCGCTCGTCGATCAGCAGAATGAACAGCACGATCTCGGGATGGTTGGCGGTGATGCTGTTGGCGATATCCTGCAGCAGCACCGTCTTCCCGGCCCGGGGCGGCGATACCAGCAGCCCCCGCTGGCCCTTGCCGATGGGCGCCAGCAGGTCCATCACCCGCATCGAGAAATCGGAGGCGCCCCGTTCCAGCACTATCCTCTCCTGGGGATACAGCGCGGTCAGGTTGTCAAAAAAGATCCGGTCCCGGGCCGTCTCCGGGTTCTCCTGGTCTATGGCCTCGACCTTTAAAAGAGCAAAGTTCTTCTCGCCTTCCTTGGGCGGCCTTATCTGCCCGGTCACCAGGTCGCCGGTGCGCAGCAAAAAACGCTTGACCTGGGTGGGCCCCACGTAGATGTCGTCCGGGCCCGGCATGTAGCTGTAATCGGGCGAGCGCAGGAAACCGAACCCGTCCGGCAGCACCTCCAGCACCCCGCCGCCGAACACCAATCCATTGCGGACGGCCTGGGCCTGCAGTATCTTATAGATGATCTCCTGCTTCTTCAACCCGCTGGCCCCCTGAATGTCCAGCTCCTTGGCTATGCTACACAGTTCGGAGACCGTCTTGGATTTAAGCTCAACAATATCCAAATATTACTTTTCCGTTTGATTATTTTTCTTGGAAGAGCTGTCCGGCTGGGTGGAATCGGGAGGCGGGGGCTTGCGGCCGGCGGTCCCGCGGATGCCGGCCACGGCGGTGGGCGTCTGGGTGGTCAGGGTCTGCTTGGTGCCCTGGATCTTCTGAATGCTTTTTATGACCTTGCTTCCGGCTTTGGCCTCCGAAGCGGCGGCGGTCTTTTCCAACAGGTTGGTCACTTCATCCGTCTGAGGTCCGGCCAGGTTCAGGGTCCGGCCCTGGGCATCGATCAGTTGTAGCTCGGCCTTTTCGGGGACGCTCAGGCAGTCCCCCTTGAACAGGGTGTCGCCAATGGCGGCCGGTTCCCATTTACCGCTCAACAGCTTCTGGACATCGCCCTTGACGAAGCCGATGCTGGCGATCATAGCCGGTTTTGCCGGCTCCGGCATCTCCGCCACCTTGGGCTGCTCCTTCTTGCCGCAGCCGGAGATGACCAGCACGGCCAGAAGGGATAGAACAAATTTATACATGACACTTTCCCCCAAACACAATTTTGCCTAAGGATACTATATTTTTCGTCCGAAGTCAATAGAGATATTTATCTTACGGCCCCTGCCGCCCTTTAGCGTTCCCAGCGCTCCGCGGATGGTCTCCTTGACGATTTCGCCCACAAAATCGTTGAGCGGCAGCCTTTTGCCGTCCACCTCTATGACCACTTGGCGGCTTTTTTTGCCGGGGATGATGATGTCCCGCTCCAGCCACCTGGCGATATCGGATATTTTTGAGGGCGGAAAATGCTGGACCTTGGCGGAGTCAGGCTTCTTCTTCCCCACGGTGGCGATGATGCCTTTATGGCTGACGGCTTTTAGTTCGTCAGAAAAAAGCACCTTGGGAAAATGCTCCTTCTTGTAGCCTTCGATGATCAGCAGGTCCAGTTCCTTAGCCAGCGCCTGGACTATGAACTGAGGCCTGTGGCCTTGTGCCTTTTCAAACCGCACCAGCAGTTTGTCATCGCTGATGGAAGAGACGCCGGCCCCGGCCAGCCGGAAGCGGTCGGTGTCGGTCCCGCGCCTGTCGGCCTTGATGGCGCCGTGAGTGTGCTTAAGCACCCCGACCTTATAGCCCTTGCGGCTGAGGATGCGGACGATCTGCTCGATGATGGTTGTCTTGCCGGAGTTGGAATGTCCGACGAAGGAGATTATCGGCTGCATGGTTTTTTCAAGTTACTGAGTTTACAGTTTAAAGTTGACAAATCAGCATGAATCCCCGCCATAAGCAAGCAGTTCATATAGGCGGGCAAGCGTTCTAATCGGTGTTCATCCGCGTTCTTTTCTCTTAAAATAGTTCCACTTCTACCATATCACCTACCTTCACTCCCTCGCACTCCTCCGGCAGTATCATCAGCCCTTCGGCCTGGACCATGGAGGTAAGAATGCCAGACCCCTGCGGCCCGGTGAGAACCGCCTGGTACGCCCCGTCCTGCCATTTTACTTTAGCGCGAAGGAATTCAGTCCTGCCTGCCTGTTTCCTTATTCCCTGATTGCTGTGCGCTGTCACCTGCACCCTGAACATATTCGCTGCCCCCTGCATGGCCAGCAACAGCGGCCGCACGTACTGGTCGCAGACCACCATCGAGGACACCGGGTTGCCCGGAAGCCCCACCACCGGCTTGCCGTTGATATGCCCATAGGCCAGCGGTTTTCCCGGTTTCTGCTTCACCTGCCAGAAGTTCATCTGCCCCAGTTCGGACAGCGCCTGTTTCATCAGGTCGTAGTCGCCCACCGAGACCCCGCCCGAAGTGATGATCACATCGCACTCCCGGGCCGCCTGGTTCAGGGTCTCCTTGATCTTTGCCAGATCGTCGGCGATGATGCCGTAATCCCTGACCAAGGCCCCGGCCTCTTTCACCTGTCCGCCGATGCTGAACCGGTTGGCGTCGTAGATCTGCCCCGGCTTCAGCGGCTGGCCCGGCGCGGCCACCTCGTTGCCGCTGGAGATTATTCCTACTAGCGGTTGTTTAAAGACCATGACTTCGGTCAAGCCCAAAGAAGCTATCAGCCCCACCTCCTGCGGACGTAGCCTGGTTCCTTTGGCTATCAGCAATTGCCCTGTAGTAACATCCTCTCCCTGCCTGCGGACATTGGCCCCTTGCTTGACCCCCTTCAATATTCTAACTTCGATATTCTGTATTCCTTTACTGGTCAATTCTACTGGCACCACCGCATCCGCCCCTTCGGGCATCTGCGCCCCGGTCATGATCCTGATGGCCTGTCCCGGTTTCAAGGACTTGGCGGCCACCCGGCCGGCCGGAACGTCCTCAATCACCTGCAGTGTCACCGGCCTTTGCTCCGAGGCCCCGGCGACATCGGATGCGATGACGGCAAAGCCGTCCATGGCCGAGTTGTCTTTCGGAGGAATATCAAACGAGGCCGTGACATCCTGGGCCAGTACCCGGCCCAAAAGGTCCTCCAGACGGCACTTTTCAGAAGGCAATAGTTTTATGCCCTCGAGTATTTTATTTCTGGCTTCGTGAAAGGAGATCATTTTAATTATTGGTTGGATTATCGTTATTTTTTAAAGGTCCTTCACCATATATCGCAAGAATTCTGTCTTTTAACTTTTCATATAATAATTCTTCCGTTTCCCATGGTATATGATTTAAATGCGATGTGTCAAAATGTAGATTTTTAATATCGTCTTGTTTGCATGTAGAAATTGTTTCAATACCCAGGCCCCTTGCAAAGCCAGCTTCGTAATATACCCCATGTCTTTGACCAGTGTAATCGGCTACAATAAATTTGCTTTTCCGTATTTCTGTAATTATTTTATCTGTAACATCACCGGTATAGTGCTCTTTGTCTACTCTTATTGGTTTGTAACCTGCCTCATAGATAGCTTTTTCTATTTTAAGATAAATATTATCCATACTTTGATCAAACCACATGGCTACGAAACATTGGGGTAAATTTTTCATAGTCTGTACTTCATTCACAACCTTCCAACCATTGACTGTAATTATACAATTAGTCCCACGAATATCTATATAATCATTTTTTTCTAAATATTCAAGATAGTAACGAAATTCTTCAGCACTTCCGCTGTATGAAGCCGTATAATCTTTCTCTGAATCAAGGGGTATTAAATTCCCTGGGAATCTATTGCTGTTCGCTAAATTGGTTAATAATTTAATTGCTTTATCATGGGGCGTTTTAGGTGCTTGTTTGATTGCAAATATTATTTGTTCTTTTATCTTATCCTTTGCAATTCTTATGAAAGGTTCGTTGCGCAATTTATTGTATTTATAAGACAAAGATTCAGTTGTCCCTGCTTCTGAGCGTAGTTTATTTACAATATTATAATCTCTAATTTCTGTTTGTTCTCTAGTATAACCGAGGAACCAATATAATTCATCCTCATTAATGATACTAAGCAACAACTCATGAATATCGTCAAAATCATCTAATATAAAGGCATAATTTCCACAGCGAGGACAATCGATTTCTAAATATTGTCCATATATTTTTTCTGATATTAGAGCTTCTTTAAACTTTGATTCTTTATAATTACATACAGGGCAGGGCCCTTCAGTAAATCCAATTTTACTCATTGTTTTCTCCTTCATTCATTATATAGATTATTCCTCTCGCCAAACTCTAACACTGCTGGCCTTGAACACCGCATACACCTTGCTGCCCTTCTGCAAACCCATCTCGTCCCACGAGGCCTTGGTAATGGCCACGTCCAACAAAAGACCAATATCTAAAGTAACCTTGTACAACCCGCCCTCGGAAACGGCCTCGGTAACAACTCCCTCCAGCACATTGCGGGCGCTGCTGACTAATTTCTGGGTGGACAATATTATTTCGGTAGGATTAAGACTTGCCATGGCCTGGCCTTCCAGCCCGGTCACAACTTCAAACTCTGTCACTCCAACCTTGAACAATTTCCTATTTCCCATTTTTCCAATTTCCCCGGCAAAAAGGTTGTCCCGGCCCAAAAACTTCCCCCAGAAGGCCTGATCGCCCTTGTGCAGAACGTCCTGGGCCGTGCCGGAGATAGAGATCACTCCGTCGTTCAGAAACCAGACCCAGTTAGCGATCCGCTCCACCTGCCAAAGATTGTGGGTGGCCAGTATGACCTTCTTCCCGCGGCGGGCCAGGGTCAATATGGTCTGCTCTATCAGCTTGGCGCTGATGGGGTCCAGATTGGCGGTAGGCTCGTCCAGGAATATTATTTCCGGTTCGATCACCAGGGCCCGGGCCAGAGCCACCCGCTGGATCTCGCCGGCCGACAGGCTCCTAGCCTGGCGTTTTTCGAAACCCGATAGTGATAGATGCTCCAGTACCTGTTGTGCCCGCTTTCTAATGATCTTCCCAGCCGTTCTCCGGACTTTCAGCCCATAGGCAATATTGTATTCCACCGAACCGGAGAACATCACCGCCGGGTTGTGGATCAGCGCCATCTTTCTCCTGATCCCGGGTGTGGTATTCAGGGTCGCATAGCCCTCGCTGTCCCGCACCTTGTACTTCAGGATGCCGGAATCCGCCTTCTCCAACAGTGCCAACATTCGCATCAGTGTGGTCTTGCCGGAACCGTTGGGTCCCACCAGGGCGTAGACGCCGGGCTTTTCTATGATTAGGGAGATATCTTTAAGCACCACTTTCCCATCGAAACTCTTGGAGATGTTCCGGGCGACTATCTTCATCGCCCAGCCCTCCCCTGCACCAATTGGAGGACGACGTTGATGCCTATGGCAACCACTAAAAGAACGAACCCCAGAGCGATCCCCAGTTCGAAATTACCCTTGATGGTCTCCAGGGCGATGGCGGTGGTCATCACCCGGGTCTCTCCCTTGATGTTCCCGCCCACCATCATGGTCATGCCGGTCTCGCCCAGCACCCGGGAAAAGCCGGTGATGAAAGCCGCCGCCATAGCGAACCGGACCTCTCGCATGATGCCCAGGGTCAGATGCCGGCGGCCGGCGCCCAGGGTGATCATGGTCTCCTTCACCCGGTGCCCCAAAGACTGCAGGGCCGAGATGCTTAGGCCCGTCATCAGCGGGATGATCAGCAGGGTCTGGGCTATGATGATGGCCGAGGGTGTATACAGCAGGCGCCAGAAGCCCAGCGGACCCGAACGGGATAATAGCAGATAACAGACCAGCCCTATCACCACTGCGGGGATAGCGATGAAACTGTTGACCGTTCCGATGACGATCCGCTTGCCCTTGAATTCGTTCTGAGTGATGGCAAACGACAGCGGGACGGCCAGGCAGATGGCGATCACCGAAGAGGCCAGCGAGACCCGCAGGGACATCAGGACTATCTGCCAAATCTCGGCGTCGAATTTCAGCAGCAGGCCCAGGGCCTGTTGCAGGCTTTGGATCAAATTGAACATGGTGTGATGATACCAAAATTAAATTTAAAAGACAATAAAAATGATATGAGCTTATCAACTGCGCTCCTATTTGTATCCAGTGGATAAGATGTCATCACTTCGTCGGTGTTATATAACAGACGTTCTCAGTGGAGGCTCTGAACCGGGCAAGGTGCGGCAAGGCGAAGGGTTAATAATAACACGATGTTATACTTATAGCAAAACCATCTTTATCTATTTCTTCTCCGCCGCCGGGTAGAACAGGGGCTGACCGTATTTGTCCACCCCATATTCGGCGATCATCTTCCGGCCCCGCTCCGAGGTCAGGAAGTCCGAAAATTTTTTGGCCAGGGAATAATTAACGAACGGGTGCTTGGCCGGGGCCACCAGCATGATATGGTAGGGGTTGAACAGCTCATTGTCCCCGTCGTTCAGGATCGGCAGGTCATATTCTTTCTGGTGGGCCAGGTAGGTGCCGCGGTCGGTCAGGCTGTATGCCCGCTTTTCGTTGGCGATGCGCAGGATGGCCTCCATCCCGGCACCGGCTTCAAGATACCAGGAGCCCTTGGGCTTGATCCCGGCCGCTTCCCACAGCCGCTGTTCCTTCTTGTGGGTGCCTGACTGGTCGGCCCGGGAGACGAAGGTTGCCCGCGAAGCCTCTATCATCTTCAGCGCTTCGGTGGCGGAGGCCAGGCCCTTGATGCCGGCCGGATCCCCGGCCGGGCCGACAATGACAAAATCGTTGTACATCAGGTATTTGCGTTCCACGAAAAAGCCATGTTTGACCACCTGGGCCTCGGCCACCGGATCGTGCACCAGCACCACATCGGCGTTGCCGTCCTTGCCGTAGCGGATGGCGGCTCCGGTGCCCACCGCAATGATCTGTACCTTGCAGCCGTTCTCCTTCGCGAAGACCGGGACCAGAAAATCCAGCAGCCCCGAATCCATGGTGCTGGTGGTGGTGGCCAGTACCAGCTTGTCCGCCTCCGGCGGATTGGCCATGGCCGGCGTTGCAATACTCAAAGCCAGCAGTGACAGAGCCAGTGTTGCGAACCTCTTCATCTCTCCTCCAAAAACATGTTGGTGATTGATCTTGATTGATGTTAAATTAAAAAAGCCCGCCCCGGAGAAAAGGGCAGGCTACATTCCCGGTAATTAACGGGATCGTATGCAAACCTCTCCTTTCCAAACACGGGAGGCAAGGCCGTTTCCGGCCCCACCCTTGTCCGCCCTTTCGGACGGAACCGTCCCGTCATTCATGGCCTTTAAGCTTTAGAAAAACGGGATCGGAGAACATTTATCAGATTATATCAGAAAGCTGGATGTCTGTCAAACCTTACAGAATGTCTATCAAATTAGCTCAGAAACATGCCCCAAAGCTATCTATCCGCAGATTTCACAGATGTTCACAGATTTTTCTATTCAAGTTAATCAGTTAGGTACAAATAGATCAGTTACAATCTGCGTTAATCTGTGGATAAAGGTTCCTGAGTACGTTAGATAAGAATTTCTTACTGTTTTCTGTTGACCATGCTGACCGCCGCCTGGTCGGTGGGCATGATGATGATGTCCTCGATATTGACACGGGACGGCCGGGTGCAGGACCAAACCACCGCCTGGGCGATGTCATCGGCTTGAAGCGGTCTGGTCCCCTGATATACCTTCTGAGCCTTTTCGGAATCTCCCCTGAAACGCACCAGGGAGAATTCCGTCTCCGCCATGCCGGGATCGACGCTGGTGACCCGGATATTGGTTCCAAAGGCGTCCATCCGCATGGCCTTGTTCAGGGCCTTGACAGCGTGCTTGGTGGCGTTATATACATTCCCGGCTGGATAGACCTCGTGCCCGGCTATGGACCCGATGTTGACGATGTGTCCGGAATTGCGTTTGACCATCCCCGGCAGCACCGCCCGGGTGACATAGAGCAGGCCCTTGACGTTGGTGTCTATCATCTCCTCCCAGTTCTGGATGACCCCTTCCTGTATCTTCTCCAGCCCCCGGGACAGCCCGGCGTTATTCAACAGAATATCGATATCTGCCCATTCTGCCGGCAGTCCGTCTATGGCCTTCTGCACGTCCTTCTGATTCCTGACATCCAGTAAAATGGCGAGCGCTTCGGACTTGTATTCTTTGATCAGACGAGCGGCCAGTTGATCCAACCGGTCTTTGCGCCGGGCGGCCAGGATCAGCTTGGCGCCAAGTTTGGCAAATTCCACCGCAGAAGCCTGCCCGATGCCGCTGGAAGCGCCGGTGATAAGAATTATTTTATCCTTCAGATCCTGCATCCTGACCTCATTCTTATATTATCTCTTTGATCAGCTTAACAACTTCCGGTTTATTCTCAGATATACTGATGCACTTCACCAACCTTCTAACCGCTTCCTGTCCCTTCTGTTCATCATTGTAAAGCACTTTGGCCATGGTCTCCCCGGCTTTGACCTGATCGCCGATCCTGCGTTCGAAGATGAACCCAGCCGAGGGGTCGATCACATCGTCCATCTTCAGCCGACCGCAGCCCAGGAAGACACCGGCCATGCCCACTTCCCGGTTGTCCATGGAATTTATGTATCCCGAGATTTCAGCTTTGGCTTCTATAACGTGTTTGGCCTGGGGCAGAACCTTCTTGTAATCATCAGCCACCTTTACCTCCCCGCCGTGGGCCGCCACCATTTCCCTGAATTTCTCCAATCCCTGGCCGGAAGAAACAATCTGTTCAAGTATTCTTTTACCCGACTCCGCATCACCGGCCCGTTCGCCCATCACCAGCATCTCGGCGCCCAGGGCATAGGTCAACTCCATCAGATCGTCAGGACCCTTGCCTTTCAGGCAGTCCACGCATTCTTCTATCTCCAGCGCATTGCCCACCGCCCGGCCCAGCGGCTGGTTCATGTCGGTGATCAGGGCCTTCATCTTTTTGCCCATCCCCTGGCCGATGGCCGTCATGGTTCTGGTGAGATCCAATGCCTCCTGCTGTTTCTGCATGAAGGCCCCGCTTCCGGTCTTGACGTCCAGCACCAGCCCATCGGCCCCCTCGGCCAGCTTCTTGGACATGATGCTGGCGGCTATCAGCGGAATGCAGTCCACCGTGGCGGTGACGTCGCGCAGAGCATAGAGCTTCTTGTCGGCCGGGGCCAGGTCCGGGGTTTGGCCCATCATGGCCAGCCCTATCCGGGCCAGGGTATGGCGGAACTCGTCGTAAGACAGGTTGGTGCGGAAGCCGGGAATGGATTCCAGCTTGTCCAGCGTTCCGCCGGTGTGGCCCAAGCCCCGCCCGCTGACCATCGGCACCGGCACCCCGGCCGCCGCCACCATCGGCGCCAGGATGATGGAGACCTTGTCCCCCACACCGCCGGTGGAATGCTTGTCAACCTTGATGCCGGGAATGTCCGACAGGTCGAACACTTTCCCGGAGTTCATCATGGCCATGGCCAGCTCGGTGGTCTCCTGGGGAGTCATGCCTTTCAGGAATATGGCCATCAGCAGGGCCGAAGTCTGGTAATCGGGCATGGCCCCGGATGTGTAACTGGCGATGAACCATTTTATCTCGGCAGCCGAGAGTTCACCACCGTTGCGTTTTTTATAGATTATCTCATAAGGGGTCATAGAGATAATCTCTCGATTAATTCAATTGACTTATGGTAAATAGCTTCTTTATATTTGTTTTCACTACCACGATTGAAAGCAGTTAATATTTCTTTAATTTGTGTAGTTTTTATAAAGTGAACAGCATACTTTATATGGTCTGGTTGTTTCGAAAGCATTTTTTCATCACTCATATAATCTGTGTTTTTACCTATACTTACGATAGAATCAATAATTGATAAACCGGGTTGATGCTTTTTAAGTATATTACAAAATTCTGGATATTTATGATATAAAAGAATTGTTAAAAAGAGTGCATCTTTATTTACGGTTGATAAAGCAGTCTGTTCTATATTATTAATTATAAGTATATATTTTGTAAATATTTTTTTAATTAACCTTATGCTGTATATTTGTGCTGCCAAAAACATACCAGTAGATATCTCCGGGATAAGGGATTCGCTAAATATATCATTGTTCATTTTTTTGTATTCTTGAACAATACCTGGTATTATATTTCTTAATTCAGTAGGTAAATCAAAGGTAAATTTAATAATTTTTTCTGTGTATTCTTCCCCATCTAATAAATTTAACGAACCATATTTATGTGCAATTGCATGACTAATAATGCCTTTGTTTACACCCATAACAAATATACACTTATCTGTATAAAATATATTCTTAATTGATTCAAACAGTTGAATCACATTTTCCGGTAAACAACGATCTAAATCGTCAATAAAAATGATTAGCTTCTTCTTCTTTTCTTTTATTAAAATATAATTAACATACTTCTCAAAATCAATTTTCAATTTATCTATTTTTTCATAACTACTTTCATTCTTTTTATCTTTTCCAAATATTGACCATATTTCTTTAAAGATTTCAATTGCCACAAGTGGGATACATTTAACATAGCCCAATAAATAGATTATCGGTAAAATAACATGCCCAATTAGCTTCCAGCGTATAACTTTACACCACCATTCAATTATTTCTATTTTTTTGACTAATGGATATATTAAATTGCCTACCGATTCATATTTCCAGGGTTCAAACCATATAACCTTAATTTCATCTTTATACCTCTCGTTTATAGAATCATAAATCCAATGCATATAAACAGTTTTACCAGTGCCCCAACCACCATTTATGCAAAATGTATATGGCGGTTTGGCTTTTATAATAGTGTTAACAATAACTTTGATTGATTTATAACGGTCAGCAAGATCTTCTTCGGGTGTTAAGTATTCAGCATCTGGGTTTAGACAAGATTCACTAAATCCTCTTTGTGGTTTTTCCACTAAGGCTGATAAGGCAATTTCTGCTTGTGGTTTTTTCTCTTCAGAGATTTTGTCAACCAAATCATGTAAATTTTCATTTAGCATAGAACCTCACTTATTATGCTTTAGATACGGGACAAAGCGCTATATTTAAATATAAATCCGCTCGTTAAAACTTCAAAATAAAAGTCACCAGGAACGGCACCAATATGGTCAGCACCACCCCGCTGAAGACCGAGATGATAGCATATTCCTTCCCGGTGAATTTGGTGATTATGGGCAGGGTGGTATCCATCGCCGTGGCCCCGCCCGAGGCTATGGGCGCCAGTTTGCCGAAATACCTGACCAGCAGCGGAGTGCCCAGCAGGGTGATGATCTCCCGGGAGATGTTGGATATCAGGGCCACCACCCCCAGGGCCTGGCCGCTGATCTGCCCGATGAATATGCTGGAAAGGCTGTAATACCCGAAGCCCGCGCCGACGGCCAGCGATTCCCGCAGGCTGATATCTTTAAGGAATACCGATATAAAAGCCACACCGACCATTGTCCCGATGATTACGGTAATAGGCACCAGGACTATCTTCAACTTGGCGTTTTTCAATATCTCCCAGGCCTTCTTATCGGCCCCGATGCCGATGCCTACCAGAAACATCAATAAATACAAGGCATAGGCGCTGAGATCATTTTTGATGATCGCATCCGGAACCAATGAAGTTACGGCCAGAATAACGCCCAGCGCGAAGAAGCCAACTATGACTAGTGAGTTCTTCATTTGTCAGTGACAAAGAACATCTTGTACGTCAGATACGAAAGCCCTACGCTGCTGGCCACCGCGCCCGCTGCCAACAACAGGGCATTAAAACCCAGTGATCCCAGATTGTCCATGACGGTACGGTTGGCTCCCACCGATATGCCCAGCAAAAACAGCAACAGATATATGGATACACGGATGGCGTGATCAACGTATTTTATTAATTCAATCTTATTGCGGACCAAATATCCCAGGATGATCCCGGCGGACATAATAGTCAAAACTGTGAACATATGCTATTTTACATCTCTTTCATTTACCCTTATAATTTATCCCATCTCCTGTCAAAATACAAGAAAAAAATGCTCCGGGTTGACCGGAGCTTTCTCTGGTTTATTCGTGCACCGCTTTAAAGGTGCCCTGGTTCCATCCCAGAAGAATCGTCCAAGTGTTGGCATCCTGCTGCCCATCGATGGCACATTTCTGGATAAGGCCCTCGAAGACCTCGATCCTTCCCGTCCTGCCGTCAACCGACTTCAAATCGACGAACCCCGACCATGCCCCTATGGAGAACATATCTATCAGGCTGAAGATGGAGATGATGTACAGGTCGCCTTCGAATTTTTTGGCCTTTTTGGCAAAGAGTTTTATGGCCTCGTTGGAGTATTTCAATCTGATGTTGACGGCCTTGAGAAGTTCCTCCTTGTTGACCGGCTTGGTAAGATATTTCTGGGCGCCTATGGAATAACCATAGACCTTGTTATCCATCGCAGTCTTAGCTGTCAGGAAAATAAAAGGAATTGATCTGAGATTGGGATCCTCCTTAAGTTGGCGGCAAAAATCATAGCCATCCATATTGGGCATCATTATATCCGAAACGATTAGGTCCGGCTTCTCGTTTTTTGTTCTTTCCAAAGCCTCCCTGCCATCGTTGGCTATTATAATGTCATAGCCTTCTTTTTTCAATTCATAAGCCAATATTCTGGTTATGTTTGGCTCATCATCTACAACTAATAATTTATATGCTCTCATGAGATAAATATAATATAAAATTGCTTAAAAGTCAATAATTTTAATAATCTATGTTTTGATTGATAAATATTTGTTTTTTTTGGATACATGAAAAATATGCAGTTACCAGTAAAACCAAAATTTCTCAACTATGGGTGTACGCTTTTATTGCAAAGTTAGCATGTAACTTTTTGACAACACAAACGTATTTTACATGAATATCAATAATATTAATAATTATATTAAATATTTTAATATATCTCTTGACAAAGTTAATTATTTTTGATATAATATCAACAATCAGAATGGTCTATGCCGTACTAATTATCTGGACTGGAATTGTATTGCTGCACGGCATTACGGGCCTCGGTTTTAGGACCGATTCCATCGGGAAATATCCGGGAAGCAGGATAGTGACAGCCAAACATGTCTCCCCTGCCCCCGTCCTTGATCGCCTGCTCGATTCATTTACCCCCCTTTACTATTGATCGTAAAACTCAAATAAGGATGTATATAAAATGATCAAACAGATGCCCAATGCCTGCCCGTCCTGCGGCGGAAACCTTTACGTGTCGGAATTCAAATGTCCTGGCTGCGATACCGCCGTCAGGGGCGAGTTCCACCTCTCCCCCCTGGGTAACCTGAGCGAGGAACATTTTGATTTCATAAGAACCTTCGTGCTGTCGCGGGGCAACATCAAGGAGGTGGAGAGCCGGATGGGCATCTCCTACCCCACGGTCAGGAGCAAATTGGACGAGGTGATCCGGGCCCTCTCGGAACAACAGGCCAATAAAATGACCTCCGCCGAGATACTGGATGCGCTGGAATCCGGGAAAATAACCGCCTCCCAGGCGGCCGAAATGCTGAAAACCAACCAACAAGGAGAATAAAATGTCACGGGAAACAGTCAAAATACTTAAGATGCTGGAGGACGGCAAGATCAGTTCCCAAGAAGCAAACTCCCTGCTTTCCGCCCTGGGCGGCAGCCGGCATCGCCATGCCTTCAAGGATCTCAACATTGACCACAGCCAGTTAAAAGAGGAAATGGATAACCTGCGTGACAATATCCGCGATATCAATCCCGGCAGGATCGTGGCCGAGGCCATGGCCGGGGTCAAAGAAGGTCTGCAGGGATTAAAGGGCCTAAAAGGGTTGAAGGACATCCATATCGAAATGGATGACCTGCGCGGTTCGGAGAAGGCCGAGGAGGAAAAAGCCATTGCCGTCCCGGCCCAGGGGATCACCGTCCTGTCGGTCTCCCAGCCCCGCAGCGATTTCGAGATCACCGGAACCGACGGGGACCAGATCAGCATCAGGGCCGACATCCAGGTCTGGGCCGAGGAGCAGGATGAGGCCGAGGAAAAACTGAGATCCCTGGACATCACCACCGAGAACGATTCCGGCACCCTGCGCATAAAGGTGGCCGGCCCCCCTTGGACCAAAAAACGCCGAACCAAGGTCGACTTCACCATAGAGATGCCCCGGCATATAACGGCCGAGATATCCTCGGCCAGCGGGCAGATCACCGTCAGCGGCCTTCATAACGGTACCCGTTTGAACACCGCCTCCGGCGAAGTTGAATTATCAGACTGCCAGGGGGAGAACATTCTTTCCTCCGCCTCCGGAGATATATCCGTTGCCGGCAGCAGCCAGGCCTCCTTGAAGATAAACACCGCCAGCGGGGACATCGAGGTCAGCGACTGTTCGGGAGACCTGGCCTTTCAGACGGTCAGCGGGGATGTCAGCGCATCGCTGTCGGGCAATGTCCAGGGGCAGACGGTCAGCGGGGATATCGATATAAAAGCCGAGAAGCCCGGCGAGATCAAGATCAACAGCACCAGCGGGGACATACAATTCAGCGGCCCCGTAAATGAAGGCAACAATTCGGCCATAGCCACGATCTCCGGCGATGTATCCGTTGTGCTGGAGAATGGCTCCTCGCTGATGATCGAGGCCGGTACTGTCAGCGGTGACATAGACTGCGGCCTGGAATTGGCCGGATCGCGCCAGAGCAGCCGCAGTCTGTCCGGCAAGCTGGGCGGCGGCCAGGGCAGCCTGAAGGTGAAGACCGTCAGCGGCGACATAGAGATAAATTAACATTCTATGGAAGGATAGCTAAATGAAAAAGACCGCCAAACGCATCATCTGGGGATTGTTCTGGATAGCAATCGGGGCCATTCTCCTTCTCTCCAACCACGGGATCATCGCCTACCGGATATCCTTTGCCAGGGACTGGCCGGTGGTATTCATATTGATCGGCCTTTCCGACCTGATAGAATCATTAACCTAAACCAATTCATACAAGGAGAAAGAAATGTTCTGTTTTTACGAAAACCGGTCCCGGAAACTTTTATGGGGGTTGTTCTGGCTGGCCCTGGGTGCCTTCCTGCTGCTCTCCAACTACGGGGTGATCGGCTACCAGTTCTCTTTCAGTCGGGACTGGCCCATACTGCTGATCGCCTGGGGCATCATGAAGATATTCGATACCCTGATCTGGCGCCGGGGGAAAAAGGACAGGATCAACGTCCTGCACAGCGAAGGCGACAGCCAGTCCCGGGCCCAGATATTAAAAGCCGTCGAAGACGGCCAGATGAACGCCGAAGAGGCCGCCCGGAGGCTGAAGGACCTGTAAACCGTAAGGACACGGCATGCCGTGTCTCGATAATCAACAAGGAGGACATTATCATGTCGGAGGAAAGACTGCGGATCCTCAAGATGGTCGAAGACAAGAAGATCACCGCCGAAGAGGCCGCCAAACTGCTGTCAGCCATGGACTCCCCTGCCTCGCAGGGCAAGGCCCACTGGCTTAAGGTCCGGGTGTTCGACCGTGATTCGGACAAGCCCAAGGTGCGGGTGACCGTGCCGCTGAGCATTTTGAAGATCGCCGGCAAGCTGGGGGGAAAATTCCAGGTGATGATGCCGGAGGAGGCCAAGGCCCAGATGGAGGCCAAGGGGATCAAGCTGGATGCCGAGAGCCTGGAGAACATCGAACAGCTGTTCGACGAGCTGGCGGTGAACGGGCGTTATCAGCTGGTCAACGTGGAGGACGACGAGGACGGGCAAAGGGTCGAGGTGTACATAGACTGACCTGCCATGCATTTAAGAAGCCCCGCTGTTGCCAGCGGGGCTTTGTTTTGCATGGCTGACCGGAAGATCTGCGAAAATCCGTCTTAATCCTAAAAATCCGCGTTCTATGGTATTTACAGCAGGTCGCTGGCCAGCTCGGCCAGGTGGCTCCGCTCACCCTTGATCAGATTGACGTGGGCAAACAACTGCTGCCCCTTCATCCGGTCCACCAGATAGGTCAGCCCGTTGGACTGGCTGTCTAAATAGGGAGAATCTATCTGATAGATATCTCCGGTGAATACCACCTTGGCTCCCTCCCCCGCCCGGGTGATGATGGTCTTGACCTCCAGAGGCGTCAGGTTCTGGGCCTCGTCCACGATGAAGAAGATGTTGGACAGGCTGCGGCCCCGGATGAAAGCCAGGGCCGAGATCACCAGCTTCTCGTTCTGGATCATCTCGTTGATCTTGTTGTGTTCCTTGCTCTCGGGCGAGAAGCGGTGCTTGATCACCGCCAGGTTGTCCCATAACGGCTCCATGTAGGGATCTATCTTGGATTTTATGTCCCCCGGCAGGAACCCGATGTCCCGGTTGGCCAGGGGCACCACTGGCCGGGCCAGGTAGATCTGGTGGAACTGCCTTCTCTGTTCCAGAGCCGCCGCCAGAGCCAGCAGGGTCTTCCCGGTGCCGGCCTTCCCGGTGATGGCCACCAGCTGGATCTCCGGCTGCATCAGGGCATCCAGGGTGATGGTCTGCTCGGCATTGCGGGGCTCTATGCCGTAGGCGTGACGCTTGACCACCCTCTCCATGGCCTTTTTCTCGGCATTGAAGCGGCACAGCACGCTGGAGCTGTTGTTCTTAAAGACGAAATACTGGTTGGGTACCGGTGTTTCCATCTTGGGAAGATCCGATATCGCCACATTGTAGGGTTCTTCGTAGAACCTGTTTATGATTGCCTTGTCCAGGTCCTCCATCACCTGAGCCCCGGCATAAAGCTTGTCCACATGCTGGATCTTGCCGGTCTCGTAATCCTCGGCCGGGATGCCCAGCGATTTGGCCTTCATCCGCAGGTTTATGTCCTTGCTGACGATGATCACCTGGCGTCCTTTGAGGGTCTTGCAGAACTGGTCGGCCAGGGCCAGTATCCGATGATCGGCCTTGTCGGCGGTGAAGGCATGATAGATCAGTTCCGAGTGGGGATCCTCCACCTCCACGTACAGCCGGCCCTTGCCCTTGCCCAGCGAGACCCCCTTGGTGAACAGCTGGTCCCCGGCCAGCTTGTCCAGCTCCCGGATGAACTCCCGGGCCTCGAAATTGATCAGATCGCTGCCCTTCTTGAACTTGTCCAGCTCCTCCAGCACCACGATGGGGATGACGATGTCATGTTCCTCAAAATGATTGATACAGGTGTGATCGTACAGGATCACGTTGGTGTCCAGCACGAACAGCTTCTTCTTGACTGCTTTCATGATCTTCCTGTTTTTGTGTTGACGGTTACGGTTTTGAGGACCAAAATAAAAGCCGAGATCTTCTATGATCTCGGCTTGGGTGTTTTTATCTTATCAGCGCCATCCTCCGGGTCAGGGTGCGGTCCGGCGTCTGCATCTGGTAGAAGTACAGCCCGGCCGCGGCCTTGCGTCCGGCCTGGTCCTTTCCGTCCCAGGCCACGCTGTAGCGCCCGGTCATCTGGTGCTCATCCAAAAGGGTTCTGACCAATTGCCCTGCTACGTTATAGACAGAGATCCTGACCTTCCCCTCGGCCGCCAGCTGGTAGCTGATGGTGGTCTGGCCGGAGAAGGGATTGGGCAGGTTCTGGCCCAGCACCGTAGCGGTGGGCACGGAGAATGTGCTGCCCAGCACTTGCTTGGCGTATTCACTGCTCCCAACAATGATCCGGAACTCCCTGGTCTGTTCGCCGGATTCCGGGATAAAACTGTAAGCTTTGTCGCCGGCGACTTTCACCGAAACCTGTCTGGTAAGATCAGCCAAATAGCACTCTGTTCCCGATGGGAAATCGACCGGCAGGTTAATGGCCAGTTCGGTCGAACCGTTGCACTCCACCGCAAAATTCCAGACCTGCCCCTCGCCTATCTCGGGACGGACGTCGGTGCAGAACTTGTCATCTGCCAGCCGGAAATAACCGGAGGTCCCGGTCAGACCGGAGGGCGGCTCAGGATAGTCGAAACGGTCGCTCCGGTCGGAGGACTCGGGATTGATTCCGAAATAGTTATGGTCGGCCCCTTCCAGGCCCTCCACCCTGACCAGAGCCTGCCACTGTCCGGGAGACTTCGCCGGGGCCGAAGCGGCCGGCTTGCTGCCGGCGGCATAGGGATAGATTGTCAGGTCAACGCTGTAGCTGTTGTCGTTCTTGAAGCTGAAGCCCTTGAAAGGCTGGAACAGCATGCTGCTGGTCACCTCATCCGGCAGCCACCAGCGGACCTGGTTGGGGTTGTAGTGGTAGGGTCCGGATACTGCCAGCGGAATGTACACGTTCATCCAGTCTATCGGGAACATGAACGGGTTGCCGATGTCGTTCCAGCCGGGATCCAGCGTCAGGGTCAACCCCTCCGACTGCACAATGCCGCCAATGCTGCTGTCGGGCGCCTCGAACTTGATGTAATTTTCAGAAACCCGGTCCCGCACCCAGAAGGCCTGGCCCATCTTGTGGATAGTGCTCAGGTAATTGTCAGGTGTATTCAATTCGTTGTAAATGCCGTTAAACCATACAAACAATCTCCATTTGGCGGCGTTATAAACGTCAAGCTCGTCCGCCAACATATGAAAGATGTTCTGGTTGGTGGCATCGCTGGGTATGGAGATCATCTGCCACTGGTCATGTACCAGGGTGGTCTGAAAGTCTTCGTTAAAGCGGACCGGATGGATGTAATAATCGCCCATCGATGGCCAGGTGCAGGAGTTGCCGGCCGAATCGGTGGCCACCACCTGGTACCGCACCCCCTGTTTGTAGATCTGGGTTCCCCCTATCGACACGGCATACTCATCGTTGGAGGTCGGCCCCAGCACCATGCCCCCCGGGGCGGAGGTTCCGTCAACCGGGCCCCAATAAACGATGACTTGAGCTACCTTGACATCGTCGGTCACCCTGACCCTGAACTCGGAACCGGTACCCGCATAAAGCCAGGCGGCATTAGTGATGGGCGGCTCAATGGTCGGGGGCGTGAGGTCCTCCACTGCCGTAGTGAAATTGAACTGGTGGTTCGAGGCCAGGTTGTTGACGGCCAGGTCCGTGGCATCAGTCAGGGTGAAGGTGATATTTTGTCCGCCCGGAAACGGGAAATGGTAGAGGGTGACCGTATCGCCGGCGGCATTCCAGGAGTTGCTCCATCCGCCGGGGTCGGGCGAGCAGGTGAAGTTGAATATCCCGTATCCGAAGCTGTTGCCTATCGGCTCGGAGAAGCCGATGACTATCGGCTGGTCCACCGCCACCGATGCAGCCGAGATCGAAGGATCGGTATAGGTCACATAGGGACTGGTCATATCTAATATGAAGCTGGGGATGCTGTGATACCCGGAGTGGTTGCCGGCCGTGTCCCTGGCCTCCACTCTCCAGTAGTAGGTGCCTTCGCCATACGACGATAGGTTCATGGTGGTTCCGGTTGCTGTTATGCCGGGATCATCGATCAGCACCGCGGCAAAGGTCTGGTCCCAGGCGATCTGCAGGTGGTACTTGTCAACTCCGTCCACCGCGAACCAGGAAAAATAAACGCTGGGGTTGTTGGTGTACGTGCCGTCGTCCGGGGTGGAAGGAACCGGCTGGTCCGGCGGGGTCAGGTCCAGGGTCAGCCGCCGCACCGGGGACCACAGCGAACTGTCGCTTAATGACGGATTGTATGACTTCACCCTCCAGTAAAAGTCTCCTGCCGGGGAGATGGTCACCCCGCTGATCACGGTATCTATGTTGGTGGCCGTCTGGTGATCAAGAATGTCTATGGTGTAAAAGTTGGGATCGGTGGAGACCTGTATACGGTAACGCCCAGCGTCAGGCACCGATCTCCAGACGAAATTCACCAACTGGTTGTTGACATAAGCATTTGGCGGGGGCAAAACCAGCTGCGGCGGATTTGGGGCGAATGGCCGGTACTGCCAGACGCTGTCACTCTGGGAAACTGTGGGATCCGATCCGCCGAAAAGATAAATGGTATTATTAACACCACAAGCCCCGGCCCTGAACAGCTTTACCGGGATCGAATCGCCCAGGACCCAGGTGTTGGTTACAGGGTTGTAGATATCCACCCGCCTGGTAATAGTGTTGGAGCCGTCGATAACCCCGCCGATCAGGTAGATCAACCCGTTGACCACCGCTCCGGCCGCCTGCCAGCGCGGCACCGGCATGGAAGTTCCCTTGGTGGTCCAGCCCGTTCCCGAATCGTATTCCACGATCGAATTCAGAATGTTGTTCAGACTGTCCTTGCCGCCCAGAACATAAATATGGGGCTTGGCATCGCTTCCCATTGCCGTTACGGTCACCGCGCAGGTTCGGGATTGGGGCATGGCCTGCACATATATCGGCGGGCCGCCTTGGGGATCCAGACGCTCTACAGAGGAAGTTGTCTGCCCGATATTGTTCGTGCCTCCCACCGCATACAGGTATCGGTTGTAGAGGTATACCAACCCATGGCTGGTCCTGGGTGTCAGGCTGTTCATATTGGTGGCATTCCAGCTGTAGATCATCTCGGCATACTTGAAGGTGCTGTCCTTGACATTGGGCGAACACCAGCCGCCATGGACATACAGGGTGTCGCCGGCCCGGGCAGCGGCCGCCGCGGACACGCTATAGGGGTAATTGGCCAGCCAACCCCATGAATGATCGGACAGCTTCAGATAGAACGCCAGGTTGGTATCACCGGCACTGGTCGAACCGCCCACTAGGGCGATGCCATCGATGCTATTGGCGGCGTCATAGTAGCGGCTGACCGCTATATTAGAAGCGCCGATACCGCTGGGCAGGTGGCCGATCATATCCCATACCCCGGCCAAAGCCAGGGAGGAGAACAAACAGAGGCAGATTACAGAGATCGCTATTGCTTTATATGTTTTCATTTTTCTTTCTCCTTATGGCCTGGTTGGCGGTAGTGGGATGGCGGTGTCCACCGGGGGGGTATCATCAGCCGGGGCGTCCGAAGAGCCCCCGCCCAGCAGGGCCGCCGCCGCACCGCCGGCCGCCAAGGCCCCGATCCCGCCCCAGAACCACCACTTCTTGGTCAGGGGTTTACCTTGCCCGGCTGGCTCCGATTTCAGAGCCTGATCGTTGACCTTCTTGTCGGTCTTTTTGGCCCCGTCGGCCTGTACCGAGGCCGCCAGGGTGTAGGCCACGTTCTTCATCACCACCGTCAGCAGCTTGTCGATCTCCCCGGTGTAGTCCTCGGTAACGCTGCGCTCGATCCTTCCGGTGCGGACGTCTATCATCCGGATATTGACGGTATAGGTCTTGCCCACCTTGCCCAGGCTGCCGGAGACCATCTTCTCCACCCCGATCAGCTGGCCCACCTCCATGGCGCAGGCGTCGGTGTTGCAGGCCCCGGACTGCTGAAAGCCCTGCTCTTTGAGGATATCCTGCATCTTTCCCCGTTCCATGGCATCGAAGACCCCGGTGCGGAAAAGCTCGGTACGCAGGCGGTCGGACAGGGCCGAAACCTCGGTTTCGGGAACCCCCTTGGGCTCCAGATCCAAAATAGCCACCGTGGTCTTGCGGGCGGTTTGGGCCCAGCAGAAATCGGCGGCTATCGGAGATAAAAGCAGCAGCAATGCCAGCAAAGTTGACATGGTTTTCATCATAGATCCCCCATATGATTAATGCATTAACTTATGTATGACCAATATGATACCCGAATAAATATTGATAGTCAAGTTGAAATTTAACAAAAAGCCACATAGATGCTATGTGGCTAAATTTTCTGGCTCCAGCGGTAGGGCTCGAACCTACAACAACCCGGTTAACAGCCGGGAGCTCTACCATTGAGCTACGCTGGAATATCTTTTTAGAGGGTTAATTATATTTTATTTTCATCCGTATGTCAAGATTTTAAATACGATGTTAATCAAAGTTGAAAAGTGAACCGTTCAAACTTGAAAAGTGAACCATTTCCAGTTGAAAAGTGAACTAATAAAATGCTTCAAAAGTGAACTGACCGTGATATAGTACTCCTTAAAAAGGGGATACCATGGATCAGTTGCACAAGCGGTTCAGCGGTGAGCAAGTTAAAGTAATACTCCAGGGGTATTGTCAAGGCACGATGACACGGGCAGCAATTGAAGAAATGTTAATGATTGGCAAGACGCGCTTTTTTACCTTGCTCGATGAATACCGGCGAAGTCCGGAAACGTTTTCTATTGCTTACGAACGCAATACGCCAACTCGACTGTCGGCCACTGTCGAATCTGCCATCAAGATCGGGTTGATGCAGGAAAAAGAACTGATCGAGGATCGAAGGCTTCCCATTTGGAATTACAATTACTCGGCACTTCGCGATCGCCTGCAAAAGAAAGGCATCGCCGTTTCCGCGACCACCATTACGGATCGGGCACGAAAGCTGGATTGTTATAAGCCGCACCCGAAAGGGAAAACGCATAATCGAATCGTGGAGACGTCAGCCATCGGAACGTTAGTGCAACACGATGCTTCTATTCACCTGTGGTCCCCTTTTGCCGACGAAAAATGGACGCTGATTTCATCCATCGATGATTACAGCCGCAAACTCCTCTTTGCCGATTTATTCCTCAAGGAAACCGCATGGGCGCACATCCAAGCGGCGCAAGAGTTGATGCAGGCGCATGGCTTGCCTTTACGTTATTACGTGGATAACCTACGGGTATTCCGTTTCATCCAGGGGCGGGATAGCATCTGGCGAAAGCATGTGCTGGAAACCGACGACGTCGATACGCAGTGGCGGCAGATGATGCGCTTATTGGGAGTCGATGCCATTTACGCCCTGTCACCTCAGGCGAAAGGTAAAATTGAACGTCCCTACCGTTGGCTGCAAGATCGTATAGTCCGCACCTGTGCGTTGGAACACATCACAAACATTACTGATGTCCGCGCTGTATTGAAAGAGGAACGGGATCGCTACAACAACCACCAAGTACATTCCACCACCGGGGAAATTCCCAGCATCCGTTTTGCTAAAGCCCGCGCGGCTGGAAATACTTTGTTTCGTCCGTTTGCATTGCCCCAGCCATACAATTCAACCAAGGATGTATTTTGCTTGCGCGACACTCGAGTCGTGGATGGCTATCAGCGGATCTCGCTGTTCAACCACGAGATCAAGGTCCCCAATGTCCCTTTACGGGAAATGGTAGAACTGCATATGATTCCCAATCAAACTAAAAATATTATGGACATCCGTATCTGGTGGAGTCAAAAAATGGTCCATTCGATCAGCTTCCCCTTGGACAAGACAACAGTTCACTTTTGAACTTTTAGGGTGTTCACTTTTCAACTTTGGCTAACAGATTTTAAATACGGAAAGCTACCTTATTACCATTATCTTTTTGGATGACTGATTCCAGCCGGTGGTCATCAGGGCGATGTACAGGCCGCTGGCTACAGGCTGCCCCCGATCATCCTTCAGGTCCCAAAAGGCCGGTCGCTGGGTGTCATCGCGTTCGAACGATATGGGATAAGACCCCAAAAGGCTGCCTAGTTCCAGCTTTCGCACCATCCTTCCGTCCAGAGTATAAATCCTGAGGATAACATTATACGAGTCCTGAAGCAGATAGAACGGCAGATACACACCGCCGTCACTGGCCTTGACCGGGTTGGGATATGGGTCAAGCAATTGATCCTTTTCCGGCAATGCAATTTCCGGGTAAACGATCTCAGGGGGAGAATGATACAGGGCCGCGATCCCGTCCGGTATCCCCCAACCCAGGCGATAGACATCATAAAGGTCATAGGTTACGCCATTGCTGGTGTAATACTTATGGTCGGTGGCAATTCCCGAAAATCCGGGATTGTAATTGGGATAAGTTCCCAGCGTAATATCTAATGATTCCGGCACGCTAAAAAAAGCTTCCACGGTGTTTTTATTGCTGCCGCTGTATTTTAAGGCGTTAATGACATCCTGCGGTCCCCAGGATGGATGGGCCTCCAGCAAAAGAGCGCACAATCCGGCTGTCAGGACGGTGGCTCCGGAAGTGCCTATGGAGCTGGCGTAACGGTTGAAATTTCCATTATCATCAGGTTCGTTATAAGCATAGTAGTTCTGCCAGGAGGAAGCAATCTCGGGTTTGATGCGCCTGATATAAGCCGAATCTGTCCTGCCGGTCGGCAGGATCTTTATGCTGTCGGAGGCGGGGCCGGCAGCCGCTCCCGTTAATCTCTCCCCGCTGGCGCCTACCGGATCGGCCCATTTCAAACTGGTGGCCCAAACTCCGCCCACCGTTAAAATTCCGTCTGCGTCAGCCGGGGTTGCTATGCAGGTGTCGGGACGGCTGGTTAAGCTGGTCAGGGAAGTGTTGACATTGCCAAGCGAATTAAGCACCAAAACCCCGCGGACGGCCGCACTGTCAAGGATGATAGCGCTCAAGGTGGTTTTGCCGTCCATTTGATCATAAGAATATGAGGCGGCGTCGGACCAGCGCCTATAGCCCAGCGAGCTGGATATGATGTCGGTGCCCACGCTGTCGACCGCCCACTGGACCGCCGCCACGAACCAGTCCTCCTCCTGCCGGAAATCGTCCCCGAAATACATTTCGGTCTTGGCCAGAATGAAATCGGCATTATAGGCGCTGCCGATCAGGCTACCGGGCTTATATCCTCCGGCTATGGACAGCATACCGGTTCCATGCCAGGTCTGGCTATAGATCGAATCCTGATCGATCTCAAAGGAAGTTATGGTATCTGGTTCGCCGTCGGCCAAAACCCTTTGGAAGTCACGTTCCGCCACCACTTTGACCCGAAGCAGGGATTCATGCCAGCGGTCAAAGCCGGTATCGATAATGGTCAACCTCACTCCGCTGCCGGAATATCCTTTCTTATGAAGCTGATCCACTTTCATAAGCTGTATCTGCGCTTGGGAACTGCCGTAATCAACAGCCGATGATGATTTTGAAATGAGATTTTCGGAGGGTTCCTTTACGGACGGCCTTTTCATTGTAAGCACCTGGTCGATCTTTTCAACCTTATCAATTCCACTTATCAGGACTATCTGCCCGACGCTGGCCTTGATGCTGACCGCATTGAGCCAGGGACTGACCACCCTGATCTCCGCGCCGGTCCGCCTGATCCTATCCAGGTATTCATGGCTGACCGGCAGGTCGCCGTACGACAGCTCCCGGCCGATCTTGGCCCGCCGCTTAAGGGCGTTTTCATTAAGCCCCGGAAAATTTTTCGCCTGGCCCTTGTCCCCGAAGAACACCCAGCACAGAAAGGTATCAGATGACTTCCCCCCGGTAATTTTCTTTTTCAGGGATGGCGTCAAATTGCCTTGCGAAGCAGCAGAAAAGACGGTCACCAGTGATATCAGGGCAATTGATATGACAATTATTTTCTTCATGTTTATTTGATAAATTTATTGCAAAACACCGAAGAATTTATCTTCGGTGCTATTTCTTCTTCCCGAAAAGGCCGCCCAGCATGCCTTTTTTCTCGGGCTCCGGTGGTTTGGGCGGTTCCGGTTTGGGCTGGGGTTTGGCAGCCACCGGCGGGGCCGGCTTCGGCGGCGGGGGCGGATCGACCGGCTTGGGCTTGGCCACCTGTTTGAGCAGTCCGGAAGATACCAATCCGTAAAGGACCTTGCAGGTCTCGAAGTCGCCCATATGGCTTTCCTTGATCACCTGGTTGATGCTGCGCATGCCGTCCACCAGCGCCAGCACCCGCCATTCGGCCGGCTCCAGCTTGATGTCCTCGGTCCCGGCCGCCGGGTTCTCCTCGATGGCCAGGATCAGGTCCAGGCTGGGGAGCAGTTTCTGGATATCGTGCCACTCGTCGATCTGGCGGGCAGCCTCCAGCACCAGATGCTGCAGCGGGGCCTTGATGCTGTGCTGGTCGGCGGTCACATCGGGCTTGAAGGCAAAAGAACCCTGCCGCCAGCGCAGGATGCGGTTGACCGCTTCGTCCCCTTTGATATCAGTGGCCGTGGCATGGACCGCGGCCCCCTCATTGAAGAAAATGCTTCCGGCGTCTTTTCCAGCTTCAACCTCCAGGGCTCCGGTCTTTTTGCCCATCTGGATCAACTGCAGAATATCTGACAGATCGAAATCCTGTAGATTGCCTTCCAAACCCATTGTCAAAACCCGCTGCTTTATATTAATCAGTTAATTGTGAACAGAGCCGTACCTACAGCCGCACCCAGAATATCAGCGGCCAGATCCTTGAAGCTGAAACGATTTCCCCGATGGGCCCCGTCATGGAATTCCTTGATCACCCCCAGGGACAATGACAAGGCAACCGCCGTGTTTCTGGCCCGAACCGGGGTCTCGGCATTTTCAGCCGCCAGCCAGTGATTGGCAAAACCCACGGCTGCCAGGCTTACGGTAAAATGAGCCAACTTGTCCCTTCCCAGCCACCTGTCGGGAACCCCGGCCTTTTCTGCCGTTTGGCTGTATAGAACAGAGACAGAACCACAAAGTACTACGACCGCCGGCAGGAATAATTTTATCTTTCGGCTCAAAATCCAATGCCCAGGGAAAATCGGTGGGAGGTGCCAAGGTCATAAAGGCTAGGAACGAAGGCATAGTCAAAATCGTAGCTGCGCCACCGGCAACCCATGCCCAGGCTGTAGGTCTCGGTATCATGGCCGGTCTTATATCCCGTTCGGAGGGCCAGTTGATCCCTCCATAAAAACTCGCCGCCCCATCTGGACTGCCACCCTCCATCGATCGGTTTGGCAACGTCGGTCGCCGCAGTGAATCTGCCGTTATAAACGATCCACGGTAGTTTATAGGCTGCTCCCAGTTTGAAGGTGGTGGGCTGCTTAAAAAGGTTGCCGGCCATCTGCATTCTGGGCCCGATATTGTCGGCCGTGCCGGCCAGAGAAAGATTCCCCTTAAGGAGGTTGAAATTTAGCCCGGCCTGAAGGCTGTGCCCGTATGCCGAGTTCAGATAGATTTTCTCGTACAGCCGCCGGTAGGACACCCCTACGGACAACAGCGATGACGGAACAAAGGCATACGACAGACTGCCGAAGAAATCATAGGCGTTGTAGTAATCCAACGGCTCCAGACTGGGAATGTTTTCCCGAAGTGGTATATCGCCGGCCGACAACAGCCGGCCGCCTAAGCCCAGGCGGTGTTTGCCGAATCCGGTGGCGTAATATATCTCGTCCACCGAGGTCTGGGCTATCCAGGCGTTATGCTGAAAATGGAACGAATTCTTCAGGGGCATCTGGGCCAGCCGGGCCGGATTCCAGTAGCAGGCCGTGGCATCGTTCACCAGGGCGATCCCGGCTTCGGCCATCCCGGCGGCCCTGGCCCCGGCCCCGATCTTTAGGAACGCCATGGCCGTGCTCCCGGCCAGGGGGTACACCTCCGCCAAAGCGCTGTTGGCGGCTATAAAGACAAACAGAGCAACAAACAGGCGGCTCAGGTATCGTATCATGACAGCCTCGTAAAAAACTTTTCGGTTAGATGGTGATTACCGACCTTGATTCTTCCGCTACAATGCTCCTTCTAAAAATAACCCAAAAGCTTGTTTTCTAAAACCGCCGGTTCCAGGGGTAGGTGTTGTATGAGTATGGGTCCGCCTGGTTATACTGGAATTCTATCAGGAAGCTCTTGTTGGGCTGGTATTTCATGCCGAACGATGGCAGGAACATTCCCTGATTATTAGTGCCGCTCTGCAGAGAGGACAGGCTGTTGAACTGGTTCGGGGTGAAGCGATAGGCCAGGTCCAGGTTCAGCTCCAGTTTATCGGTCAGTTTATAGCTCATGGAGTTGCAGTAGACATTGCTTACCAGGCTGCCCTTATTGGTGCCCAGATAGCTCATGGAAAAGCTTTGCTTCATGGTAAGCCGGCTCAGGTCCATAAAATTATTGTCGAACAAGCTGTTGTATGACGGAACAGCGATCCCGTTGTAGGGCTGGGCCGAAGCCAGGCCGACAACCAAGCAAACAAGCATTACGACGGAAACTGATTTTCTCATTTCTTCCCTCCCTCGCTGGTGGTGCTTTTATTTTCGGTTTTGGCCGGGGAGACGCCGGCCTCTGATTTGGCCTGCTTCCGGTACTCGCTGCTGCGGTTATCGGTGATGTAAAACCCTGATCCCTTGAACAACAGTCCTGCCCCAGCGCCCAGCAGCCGCTCCACTTTGCCTCCGCATTTGGGGCACTTCTTCAAAGGATTGTCCTTTATGGATTGGAACTGCTCAAAACGGTGATTGCATAAACTGCATTCATATTCGTAGGTAGGCATAAAACTCCAGATGTTATCTTATAAGTATACTCACTAAAATGCCTTATGTCAATACAAAATCATCATTTTATCATCACCATGCGGCGGACCAGCGACCTTCCGGATATCGAAAGGCGAACAAAATATATACCCCCGGAGAGACCCCTGCCATTAAAATCCTTCCCATCCCAGATAGCATTATAACTTCCCGGCTGGAACATGCCCGAGGTCAGGATTTTTATCCTCTGGCCCAACACATTATAGACCGACAATTCGATGGGTGATCTCTGTTTCAACTGGAAGCTTATCTGGGTTGACCCGGCAAACGGGTTGGGCCGATTGGGCAGCAACCTGTCGGTAGAAAGAAGCGCCGGCTGTCCTCCCGTCACTCCGGCTGGAGCCGGACCTACAAAGACATCATCAATGAACCACCCCTGCGACCTGATCCCCGGCCCGGCGCTGTCCACATAGGCTATGAACCTCAATTGCAGGGCTTCGCCCGGATCGTACTTGGACAGGTCATATCTTCTTTTTTCCCACTGCCCGGATGACCCGGCCAGCAGGTCCAACAGCCTGGTCCCGAACGAGCCGGACAATTCTATGAAGCCGTAACCCCACTCGGGAATGAAATCGTACCACTGCCAGAAACTTAGCTGGTGGTTTTCTCCCACCAGAAATGGCCGACTAAGCAGGGTATCCACCGCCCGGTAAGGAGCCAGCCCCTCCGGCTCGATTCCGAAATACCAGCTGTTGGCCGGAGAAAAATTCCTATAGGAGCTTATATGCCAATAACTGGAATCCGCCACCAGCCAGCTGCCGTCGCCCGACTCTATTTGATCGTCAAGCCCTGCCGCCCCCACCGTCAAGGTCAACGAATCGGAAAAATATCCCCCGGCATAGAAGCCCTGGATCAAGAGCCTTGGGAAATAGTTGGTATCCGGCGCCAGCGAATCTACTTTAAGGATGAATCCTGCCGTAGCGGACGAATCCGGCGCCAGCCAAATCAGGCTGTCAGAAGGCTGCAATATATCGATCAAGGGGTCGGCGGTGCTCAGGCTGAAAGCGCCTTGGTTTAGAGCCGCATGGCCGGTGTTTTTCAAAGACACCGATAGGGAAAAGGTCTCTCCCGGTTCGATTATTTTATTGCCGTTGCCCAAAAGGCTGTCGTCAGTTATATGATACAAATACTTCAGGGTAGGAGCCGAGAGCACCTGCCCGAGTTGGTAACGCCAGTTGTTCCCGGCGGAATCGATGAGATCAACATCGAACCGGGCGATATCTCCGTCGCGGCATAATGAGTCGATAGAAATCTCCGGAGAACCGCTGGTCCAGAGGCTGTCGCCCGGCAGTAGCCCGGAGATATCTGCCAGGCTGTCGGTCACTGCCGAGTTGCTGTCCGTTGACCTCAAGATAGCCCTGGCATTTTGTCCGGAGGATAATGTTCCGTTATTTCTGATTAAAAGCTCCAGGGTGCCGGATTCGCCGGGTCCGGCCAGGCCGTCGCCGTTGCCCGAGATCTCGGCCCACCTTTGCCCGGCATACGATAAACTGGGGCCCGGCGTAACTATCTTCAAATCCTTCTGCAGTGGAATACAGTTCGCCGTCCAAGCAGAGAGCACCGCATCCTGCGGCAGGGCCGCAAATCCCGACAACGTCGCCTGTCCGGCCCGATCGGTGACCGATCTTATGTATGTCGAATCGATATACAAGGTAAGAACAACACCACCGGCCGGCTGATTGTTCCTTAGCACACTCACCGAAAGCCCAATGGGTCCGGTATTGATGCTGTCGGGGCAGGCCATCTGCAGGCTCTCCGGAGCGGAGGTCCATACCGCCAGGGTGGGATCGCCCAGCAGGTTCAGGTTATAGTTGACCCAGCGAAAATATCCGTCGGCCTGGGACAAAGGGATCATATCGGCCTTGGAAAATCCCACCGCCTGCCCCAGGCTGGGCGCCTGTTGGATCAGCAGCTGATCGAAGAAAGTATTGTCGTAAAGATCAGACGGGCTGTAACCCGGGAATCCCGGAAAATACCAACCGTAGCGGGAATTTCCAATGAAAGCCAGCCCCCCGCCCTGCGGGTTGTTGACGAAATGCTCGGCGATGCAGTTGGAATCAAAGCCGGCCGCCTGGCAGCCCAGCGAATAGAGGATCCCCCACTTCCCCGGATTGTTGAGGGTGTCCATCAGGGTGGTGTCCAGCCAGCCGTCCCCCCCCTGCATCACCTTGAACCCGGAGTGGCCGTTGTGGTTTATCAGATGGAGTCCGTTATTGACCGACTGGATTATGCTGGCCGGGTTTTCATTGCCGGCTGATTGATAAAGCTTCTCCACCGGCCGGAAGTAATCGGTCATATAATCACGCTCCACCATATCCTTGCCCAGGGCGGCATCGGTGCCGGCATCCAGGTAGGAGGCCCAAAACGAGGTTCTGGACAGATAACCGGGCGGAGGATTCTTTTCGTAGGTCAATACCTTGTCAACAAAGGTCCCAGCCTGTTCTATGCTGCCGACCGTTGCCCGGCCCACCGAGATATCGGGATACATATCCACGCTGTCGGCCGGCTCGCCGAAAATGCCATTGTCGTTCAGGTCCCAGCTGCCGTCCAAATCGCTGTAGTAGAGATCGCAGATCAGGCTGTCCAGCCCCGGCTTGCCGGTAAGTTCCTCGTAGCCGCTATGCATGGCAAAAGCGGTGCGGGCCGGGATAATTCCGTAATCTCCGCCCAGCAGCAGGTGGCTGATCCCGTAATTTGCATGCTGTTCGATAACGAAGCTGCGCAATTTCTCCTGTTGATCTCGGCCGGGATATTTGGGATAGACGGTATCCGCCGCAGCCACTTTTGTCCTGATGCCCTTTTGGTTCTTCCATTGAGCCAATCGCTGAAAAACGGTATCATACTGAGCCGCGGTTATTATCAGCAGATCGTACTCGGGGCTTTTCGGGTTTGCCGCCGCAGGATAATTGAGGACAACAGATTCATAGTTCGCGGCAGCTCTTGAAACCCACGGGCCGCCATGTTTGGACATTCTTGCCTTCTTGGAATAATCCAGGTCATATTCAATTATGACCTCCATATCCTGAAGCATTTTCAGCTTCCCACCCAGCGGTTGGTAGCTGAAGGGGCAGACCACCAGACTCAACAGGTTATAACCGCTGAAATTTCCCTGATGCCGGCTGATCACCGGGTCGGCCGGATAATCACTGCCGGAATTGTAGATCAGGGTATCCTTGATGAACCCCAGCAGGGCATTCTGGGAGATCGGCTGGTATCTCTGGGCCGGGATGATATTGTAACTACCGGGAAGCTCCCTAAAAGCATCATTGATTTTTACTGATCTGACAATGGCCTGCGGCGGCAGTAAAAGCGTGACCGTTTTTATCGGCAGCCATGGGGCCCCGGGCTTACCGTAATTTGCCAGGCCGATACATTTGATCGTTTGATACTCCCCGGCTTTTCCAAAAACCGGGGACAGCCCCTGAAAGGATATTCGGTGGGTAATGGTTTCCCCCCTGGCTTGGGAAACTAGCAGCAGGATTGATACTATGGACAGGATTTTCTTCATATATTTTATCTGCATTTGTTAGAATATAACATCAAAAAGATGAGCTGTCAATAGCATAAAGCCCGCCCCGCTTGATGCGGGACGGGCTTAGTCGGTTCATGTAACCATCATCGGACAAGTATCATTTTTTTGGTGGCCGAATAATCGCCGGCCTGTAGCCGGTATAAATATATGCCGTTGCCCAACTGGTTGTTCCTGTCATCCCGGCCGTCCCATTTGATATTATAATAGCCAGCATCCTTGCTCCCTTCGTCGAAACTCTTTACTGCCTGTCCCAGGATATTGTATATTGTCATTGAAACCTTAGCCGGCTTAGGCAGTTGGTAGGAAATACTGGCAGCGTTCCTCACCGGATTGGGATGGTTCTGGGATAGCTTGAAAACCGCGGGCATCGGACGGTCTTGGGGATTGCCCTCTACTCCGGTCACATAGGTAAACGTATAGACCCCCCGATAAGTGTCGGAGTGGGTGATGTCACCGATGCTATAGCTGCCCGGCGATACGTTATAACCGATAACATTAGGAGCCCAAACGTTCCATCCGGTGGAGTTGCAGATATACAGGTTATAGGTTCCCGAATTGTTTACCTCGACGTTGGCTTGATAGCCATTGGGCCCTGCGCTATTGTCGCTAGCGCTCATCCAGTTTTGGGTGGCCGCGGGATAGCCCACCAGTGTCACCTCCACCCGGCAGTGGGCATAGTTGGCGATGAAATCCTTGCCTTGAATGGTGTCGTTCGCATTGACCGCCACATTCTGGTGCTGGCTGGGCTTGAACAGAAACCCGTTGCTCCAGGCGCCTACATTGTAGGTGTCGACGGTCACCGGAATTGAATAATACCCCGCGCCGTCTGGTTGGGCGTTTATCCCGCTGCCGCCCGATAAAGGCCAGGCCTGAACATTGGTGTTGTTAAAATTGATGGCCTGGGCATCTCCGGCATCCTGGGTGATCTGGCCTTCTATAAATTCGGTGGCCTGGGACAGGTTAAAGTCCAGCCCCGAGGCCGGGGGGTTCACCGGATAATATCCTGAAGGCTGGACTACCCATCCCGCAGGAATGGGGTAATCTTCGTCCCAGTCCGTCAAGCTGACGCTGTATTGGCTCTCAACCCCGGAAACCGGAAGGGAATAATATCCGGTGCCGGCCTGGCTGATGACGCTGTTGTACATCTGATAATCGTTAGACCAGGCCATCACCCGGTACTGGTTGGTCGGCGCCCCACCGTTCTCGGTAATGGCGCCCGTCACCAGTTCGTCAGCCGGATAGATGACGAAATTCTCCACCAACTCCCCGGCCCCCACCGGATAAAGGTTCTGGCGGCTGTTCGGCTGCATGTAATCGCTACGATCCCACCACAAACCCAGCTGCCAGGCTCCGCTGTCAGCGGCGGCAAAGAAGAACTGGTAATGGCCGCCCTGGGTGGTGGTTGATTTATCCCTCCCGCCCGGTCCTTGACACCAGACATACGGCTCGAAGGGCAGGCCGCCGCCGCCATACTGGGTAACATCGCCGGTGATGCTGTCCGTGGCTATCTGGTAATAGAAATCCACGCCGGAGTGATCTCCGGCGGTAACCATGATCTGGGTGTTCGGCGGCGCCACGTAGAAATCGGAGGCCCCGGCCAAATCCTGCAGCCCCCCGACCCCCCAATTTTCATTCTGATAGGCGTTATCGAAGTTGATGGTGTAGTTGCCATACTGGTCGGTGATGGCCGCCCAGAATACCTCGTGCTGACCCTCCAAATCGGCCTCCACCCACAGCCCGGCTTGCAGGGCGCTGTCGCCCGGCACGTGAACATGGCCGGAGACCGTGGCCCAGGGCGATACCATCGGCGTTACCCGCACCGAATCAAAGGCCGAGCTGCCGTCCACCAAACTGACGGCCTTAAACCAGTATAAAGCCGGGGCAAAGCCGTTTTTAATCGCGTTAACGATTTCATTATCGGAGACGGCCGTGGTGTCGGGCAGGCCTTGATGGCCAATGGTATCGCCGTTGGCCACCGAGTAGCCGCCGAAATACTGGTCTTGATTGGCGCCGGTGCTGTCAAACAGACCGTTGTGGTTGGTGTCGATCCATATCTCCCATTGCAGGGTGTCGTTGGTCAGACAATTGGCCGCCCAGGTTAATATTTCGCCCTGCGGTGAAACATGGGTTGGCGCGCCGTTGGTGGTGAACCAGACCGAACTTACCGTTTTACCGACAGACCCAGGGGTCCGGAAGGCTGCTGTGGGAACATACCGGAGCCATGACGCTTTTTTGCCGTGATCAGGCGCCCTATAGCCCGATCCATATACCATAGGTATACTCACCAAAGCAAGCCAAAGCACCAAACATGTTCTTTTCATAACGCTCCTGTTTAATTGTTATTTACGCTGAGTTTATCACTGTTCCGAATAATTGTCAAGGCAATAAAAAGAACCGGCGTCTATTCCGGTTCTTTTATACATTCCTACATTGCCTGTTTTCTTGACAGGCTGACCTTGCCCGTCTCGGAATCTATCTTGATCAGCTTGACCATTATCTGTTGGCCCTCCTGAACCACGTCCTCCGCTTTCTCCACCCGTTTTTTATCCAATTCGGAGATGTGGACCAGGCCTTCCTGGCCGGGCATGAACTCCACAAAAGCCCCGAAATTCATGATCTTGACCACCTTGGCCTGGTAGATCTTTCCTATCTCCGGCTCGGCTGTCATCCACTTGATCTTCTCGTAGCAGGCCTCGGCCCCCGCAACCCCGGCCGCTCCCACCGAGGCCACGCAGACCCGCCCGGAGTTGTCGTCATCGATGTCTATCTTGACCCCGAACTCCTCCTGCAGGGCCCGGATGCTCTTGCCGCCGGGGCCGATGATCATGCCGATCTTGTCCGGCGGGATCATCAGGCTGAGAATCCGCGGGGCATACGGAGAAAGCTCGGTCCGGGGTTGATCCATGGTCTGGGTCATGATGTCCAGAATATGCATCCGCCCCTGGTGGGCCTGGGTCAGAGCCTTCTGCAGGATATCCTTGGTGAGCCCCTGGACCTTGATGTCCAGCTGCAGGGCGGTGATGCCCTCCCTGGTGCCGGCCACCTTGAAGTCCATGTCTCCCAGATGATCCTCCAGGCCCATGATGTCGGAAAGAACGGCCACCTGGTCCTTTTCCATGACCAGCCCCATGGCGATGCCGGCCACCGGCGACTTGATGGGCACTCCGGCGTCCATCAGCGACAGCGACGCGCCGCACACCGAGGCCATCGAGGAGGAGCCGTTGGATTCCAGGATTTCCGACACCACCCTGACGGTGTAGGGAAACCGGTCCTCGGCCGGGATCATGGGAGCCACTGCCCTCTCGGCCAGCGCGCCGTGTCCTATCTCCCGGCGGCCCGGGCCCCGGATGGGTTTGACCTCTCCCACCGAGAACGGCGGGAAGTTATAATGCAGCATGTAGCTTTTGGTATATTCGCCCTCCAGGTCCTCTATCCGTTGCCCGTCGGAGGCGGTCCCCAGGGTGGTCACCGCCAGGCTCTGGGTCTCGCCCCGGGTGAACAGGGCCGAGCCGTGGGTCCGGGGCAGCACCCCCACCTCGCAGGTTATGGGGCGGATATCGGTCAGGCCCCGGCCGTCGGCCCGTTTGCCCTCCTTCAGGATTCTCTCCCTCAGGTCCTGGCTCTGGATATCCTCGATCAGCGACTTGATGGTCTTCTCGGATTCCGGATAAGTTTCTTTCAAAGATTCGATGGCCTCGGCGGCCAGTTGCTTGACGGCATCCTGGCGGACCTCCTTTTGCGGCAGGATATTGGCCGCCCGGACCTTGTTCAGGGTCAGCTCCCGGACCTTCTCTATCAGGGCCTGGTCCTTCTCCGGCGCGGTGACGACCAGCTTGGGTTTTCCGCATTTTTTGACCAATTCATCCTGCATCTCCACGATCTGTTTGATATACTGGTGGCCGAACTCTATGGCGGCCACGATCTCGTCCTCCGAGACCTCCCGGGCGCCGGCCTCCACCATGGTGATGGAATCGCGGCTGCCGGCAATGACGATATCCAGCCGGCTTTCCTGCAGCTGCTGGAAAGTGGGATTGATCACATACTGGCCGTTTATCAGCCCCACCCTGACCGATCCGATGGGCCCGAGGAAGGGGACCTCGGAGATGGACAGGGCCGCCGAGGCCCCGATCATTCCCAGTATGTCGGAATCGTTCTCCTGGTCGGCCGAAAGTATCAGCGCAAAGACCTGCACTTCGTTCCTGAAATCCTGCGGAAACAGCGGGCGGATCGGCCGGTCGATCAGCCGGGCCGAAAGGATCTCCTTTTCCCGGGGCCGGCCCTCCCTCTTGAAGAAGCCGCCCGGTATCCTGCCGACGGCATAGGCCTGCTCCCGGTATTCCACGGACAGGGGAAAGAAATCTATCCCCTCCCGGGGCTTATCGGCCCCCACTGCGGTCACCAGCACCACGGTGTCGCCGTAGCGCACCGTCACCGAACCGCCGGCCTGTTTGGCCATCCGGCCGGTCTCGATTATCAGTTTGCGTCCCCCCAGTTCCAGTTCCTGTACTTGTACCATTTTTTCCTTCCTGCCCCGCACCTCTGCGGGACCTTCCCCGCTTTTCGGGGGAAATTGATTGTTGATTGGAGCGAATCACAGCAGGTCTTGCCGTACCTTGTCGGACCGGAATGGTCCGGGTTGTTTCGCGTGTTTCGCAGGCAAAAAAACCTGCTGATACCTGCTCCGGGGTATTACTTGCCGTCCGGTTTACGCCGATCAGGGGCGATTACGATCGCCCCTGTTGATTATCAAGCCCGGACAATTATTTTCTTAGTTCCAGCTTTTCCACGATGGCCCGGTAGCGGTCCACATGGCGCTTGGAGAGGTAGTTCAGCAGCCGGCGCCGCTGGCCCACCATCTTTAAAAGGCCCCGCCGGCAGGCGTGGTCTTTTTTATGGATTTTGAGATGCTCTGTCAGGTCGTTGATCCGCTGGGTAAGCAAAGCTACCTGCACCTCGGGGCTGCCGGTATCCCCTTCATGTTTCTGATGTTTGTCAATCAGTTCCTGCTTCTTTTCAATGGTCAATGGCATGGTGTTTTTTCCTCCTGTTTTTTCTGATGCCTTCTCCCGCGAAGCGGTGCAGGAGAGGTCGTTAATAATAGGTAATTATAATCTATAACAGGCTCCAAAGTCAATATGATAAGCCGGTTCCAAAATATTTTTCTATCTTTTTCTTATCGCCGGCAATGGCCCTTATCAATGCCTCAACGGTATCGAATTTTTTACCGGCCCTGATATATTTATGAAAAAATATCTCGGCCTTCTTCCCGGAGAGGTCATATTCCCCCCCGAAAGCGTTGAACTCGATGGTCCGGGCCTTTCGGCCTACGGTAAGGCGGCTGCCGATATAGAGCATGCCCTGATATTCTTTGCGCCCTATCCTGGCCCCGGCGGCATAGACCCCGTCCCGCGGCAGCAGCTTCTGCGAGTTGGATAACTTTATGTTGGCGGTGGGAAAGCCCAGTTTACGGCCCAGCCCCAGCCCTTTTACCACCCGGCCCCTGACGGAGTAGACCCGGCCCAGCATCTTGTTAGCCTTATCCACCCTGCCGGACGAGACCAGGCTCCTGATGGAAGAACTGCTTATCTTGCTTCCGTTGGTCTTCAATGATGAAAGGACCGATACAATGAAGCCCATTTTAGCGCCCAGCTCCAGCAGGGTATTGATATTGCCCTTCCTCCCGGCCCCGAACCCGCAGTCATGGCCGCAGATCACCTCCGATACCGCCAGTTTTTTCACCATCACACTGCGGATGAACTCCTCTGAAGAAAGCTTAGCCACCTGAGGTGAGAATTTTATGACCGCCATTACGCCGACACCCAACGATTCCAGGATCTCACACTTCTCCGGCAGGGTGGTCAAAAGACAGGGGGTTTTATCTTTGGACAACACCTGCCGGGGATGGGGGTCGAAAGTGATCACCACGCTGTCGTGACCTATCTTTTTTGCCCTGGCCACCAGCTTTTTGATGATGGCCCGGTGCCCCAGGTGCAGGCCGTCGAACGCTCCCAAGGCGGCAATGGCGCCGGGCTGTTTGACGCCGAAATTATTGAGTCGTTTGATCACCAGCATAGTACTCTACAACACGATCTTGGGGTGCAGTTGATTGTCGTCTTTGAATTGCCCCAACGCCACCAAGTGCCCGTCATATTTGATCCGGTAATAGATGTCTCTTTCTCCCTTTTCATTGACCATGATATTATTGCCGTGTTTGGTTCTTTGATAGCCGTTGGAATCGATCATCATCTCGGGCATGAAGTCCAGGGCCTGGTCCATGATTATGCCGTCCTTCGCCGTGATGCTCTCCAGCTCCAGGGCCTGCTCCAAGCGGAATTCACCCACCGCGGTGCGGGTCAGGGCCGCCAGGGTCCCGCAGCTGCCCAAGCGTTGGCCGATGTCCCTGGCCAGCGAGCGGATATAGGTTCCCTTGGAGCAACAGACCTTGATGGTTACCTCATCGGCAATAAAGTTGATAAGTTCGATCGAATCCACCCTCACCTGCCGTTCCGGAATGTCCACCGCCACTCCTTTCCGGGCTTTTTTATAGGCCGGCTGGCCGTCGATCTTGATGGCCGAAAAGGCCGGAGGCCTTTGGACTATATCTCCGGTAAATTCAGAGATTACTGATGCGAGGACTTCGCGATCCAGCACAGGAACTTCACATTGCCTGATGATCTGGCCCTCCAGGTCGCAGCTGTCGGTCTCGATGCCTAATTTGATGATCCCCAGGTATTCCTTGGGCCGGCCCATCAGGAACTGGGAGAGCCGGGTGGCCCTGCCGGTAAGCACCAGCAGCACTCCGGTGGCCATGGGATCCAGGGTCCCGGCATGCCCGGCCTTCTTGACGTTCAAAAGCCGCCGGACCCTTGATACTACGGCAAAGGAGGTCAATCCCGGCGGTTTGTTTATGTTGAGGACGACATCCATGTATCGGCGGTCAGCGGACAAAAAAATCACGGGCGAGCTTGATCACTCCGCTCCGGTCCAGCCGGTAGATCTCCAGGAGCTTGTTTCTGGATCCGGCCTCGATGAATTCATCGGGCAGGCTCAGGATTTTTATCTGGCAGGACAGGCCCCCGGCCTCGGCCAGTTCCATCACCGTCGAGCCGAAACCGCCGTTCCGCACGTTCTCCTCCAGGGTAACGATCTTTTTATGGCGTTTGAAAAGTCCGTTTATCGTTTCCTCATCCAGCGGTTTGACGAACCTGGCGTTGACCACCTCCAGTTCCAGCCCTTCTTTAGCCAACTCCTCGGCCGCCTGCCGGGCTATGGTGGACATGATGCCGATTCCCAGCAGAGCCCCGTCCCTGCCCGGCCGGGTGATCTCGGCTTTGCCCAAAGTTATCAATTCGGGATTATTTAAGCTTACCCCGAAGCCGGGCCCCCTGGGATAACGTATGGTCACCGGGCCTTTGATCTGCAGGGCGGTCCTGAGCATGGAGGCCAGCTCCCATTCGTCCCGGGGGGCCATCACCGTCAGGTTGGGGATGCAGCGCAGGAACGACAGGTCGAACGGCCCGTGATGGGTGGGCCCGTCCTCGCCCACCAGGCCGGCCCGGTCTATGGCAATGATCACCGGAAGCTTCTGCAGGGCTATGTCGTGGATGATCTGGTCGTATCCCCTCTGCAGGAAGGTGGAATAGATGGCCACCACCGGCTTGAATCCCTGGGCCGCCAGTCCGGCGGCAAAGGTCAGGGCGTGCTGCTCGGCGATGCCCACATCAAAGAAGCGGTCGGGAAAAACGCTGCGGAAATAGTCCAGCCCGGTCCCCTCCGGCATGGCCGCGGTAATGGCCACAATTTTTTGGTCGGTCTTGGCCAGTTCCACCAGCGATTTTCCGAACACCTCGGTGTAGGAACAGATATTCTTGCAGGACAGGGAATCGCCGGTCTCGGGATCGAAAGCGCCCACCCCGTGGTACTTCTCGGCGTCCTCCTCGGCCGGCTCGTAGCCCTTGCCTTTGACCGTCAGTATATGCAAAAAGGTCGGGCCGGGCTGGTCCTTGATCCTCCGCAGGATATCCACCAGGGCTGCGATATCGTGGCCGTCTATCGGCCCCTCGTAATGGTAGCCCAATTCCTCAAAAGTCAGCCCCGGCACGATCAGGTTCTTGAAGCCCTGGCGCAGGCGCCGGAAGGCCACCCTCAGCGGGCCTCCGATATTGGCGGGCAGCCGCCCCAGAATATCCCACAGGTTCTTTTCGAAGCTGGTATAGGCCGGAGCGGTGGTGATCCTGGTCAGGTACTGCCCCAGGGCCCCCACCCGCTTGGAGATGGCCATCCGGTTATCGTTGAGGATCACCAGCATGTTCTTCTTCAGCTGGCCAGCATGGTTCAGCCCCTCAAAGGCCAGACCGCCGGTCAGCGAGCCGTCCCCGATGACGGCCACCGTCCGGAAATCTTCGCCGGTCAGGTCCCGGGCGCAGGCCATCCCCAGGGCCGCGGAGATGGATGTCGAGGCGTGTCCGGTGTCGAAATTATCGTAGGGGCTCTCGGCCCTTTTGGGAAAGCCGCTCAGGCCCCCATGGGTCCTGACGGTGTCGAATTGCTCCCGGCGACCGGTGAGGATCTTGTGGGCGTAGGCCTGGTGGCCCACATCCCATACCAGCTTGTCCCGGGGGGTATCCAGAACGTAATGCAGGGCGATGGTCAGCTCCACCGTGCCCAAACTGGGGGCCAGATGCCCGCCGTTGCGGGATATCACGGCAATGATCTTATCTCTGACTTCTCGGGCCAGGATAACCAGCTGGTCAATCTCCAGTTTTTTAAGATCGTCCGGCGAATTTATTTTTTCTAAGTACATAATGTCAGTTTAAAATACATAATGAAACACCAGGCCCCAAAAGACCCCCAGAAAACCGCCCGCGATGACCTCCACCGGGGTGTGCCCCAGCAATTCCCGAAGCTTCTCGCCGCCGGCCCGCTTTCTTAGGGCCTGGCTTTCCAGCAGGCGGTTGAGCAGGATGGCCTGCTTTCCCACCGCCCGGCGGACCCCGGCGGCGTCGTACATCACCACGAGGCTGATGTAGGCGGTCAGGGCGAACAGCAGGCTGTCGAACCCGGCGGACAATCCGATAATGGTGGCCAGGGTCACCGAGGAGGCGGCATGGGAGCTGGGCATCCCTCCCGGTTCAAGGGTGCGCCGCCAGTTGATATGACCCTCCCAGATGACAGAGGCGAAGGCTTTGAGCACCTGGGTGGAAAGGCCGCTGGCCACCACCGCCCAAAGGATCTTGTTTTTAAATAGATCTAAGAACAGCATGAATTCTCAGCTTCTTAAAACTCCCGGTTGATCATATAATCCGCCCACAGCATCAGCAGTTTCTTGTTTTCACTTTCGGGCAGGGCCTCCAGGGCGGCCACCGCCTTGCGGACGTATTTCTGGGCCATCTCGGCGGTGTAGGCTATGCTGCCCAACTCCTGGAACAGCTTGGTGACCTGTTTGACCTGGGTGCTTGTGGCCTGGGGATTATTGAGGGTCCTCAGGATCAGGCTCTTCTCGCTGCGGTTGGCTTCGGCCAGGGCGTGATAGACGATCACCGTCCGCTTGCCTTCGCGGATATCGGAGCCCACCGGTTTGCCCAGTTTTTTCTCATCGGCCAGTATGCCCAGGATGTCGTCCTGCAGCTGGAAGGCGATCCCGCAGTTTGAGGTGAACAGCGACAGGGCCTCCACATAGGGGTGGCGGCTGTTGGGCTGGTCGATCCCGATCATGGCCCCGGCTTTTCCGGCGAACTGGTAAAGGGCCCCGGTCTTCTTCCACAGCATGGCCAGGATCTTTTCCTCGCTCAAGGCCTCGATCGGCATCTTGGAATACTGCAGATCCAGGGCCTCGCCCTCGATCAGATTGCACTGGACGTCCACCTCCAGGTCCAGGATCAGCTGCAGCACCAGGATTGGGCTGACGCCCTTCTCCCTGACCAGCTCGGTCAGCAGGGAGATGGTCCAGCCCTGCTGCAGGTCGCCGGCCAGGATGGCTATGGCCTGGCCGTAGTGCGCCGCCTCCTCGCCCTTCAGGCCCAGTTTCTTGATGGCCCGGTTCTTTAGTTCTTCGTGAACGGTGGCCACGCCGCGCCGGGTGCCGTCGCGGTCGATGATATCATCATGCACCAGGGTCCAGGTATGGTAGACCTCCACCGCCGCCGCCGCCGGGATGGCCTTGTCCTCGTCGCCGCCCACCGCCCCGCAGGCCAGTAGCAGCACTGCCGGACGGAGTGATTTGCCGCCGGCTTTAAGATATTTATGCACCCCGCAGTAGATGTCTTCGGGCTGGAATTTTTCCGGCCGGTCCTTCAACTGCAGGTACTGGTAGACCTTTTCCTTGCGACACTTGACCTCCTCCATCAGCCGGGCCAGGCCGCTTAAGGGTTTGCTCTTGGCCGGCATTTCTTTTTTGTCTGCGGCCGCCTTCCCGACCGGGGCGGATTTCTTGACCGGCTTCTGCTTGACAGCGGCATCTCTCTTGGCGGGTTTCTTCTTGACGGCGGCTGTTTTCTTGACGGGTTTCTTCTGGGCCATTTAATTCTCCTCTAAATCGTGCTCTTCAACCTTCAGCCTGCCCTGGATGTCCCTGGTTATTTTTTTTATTTTATTTTGGGTTTCTTCCAAAGTGGTCTGGCACCGGGCCATCAGTTCCATGCCCTCCTGGTAGAGCGCCAGGGCCTGGTCCAGTTCGATCTCGCCGGATTCCATCTGATCCACGATCTGCTCGATGCGGGCCAGGGCCTTTTCGAATTTGAAATCGGCTTCCGCCTTTGCTTTTTTCATGATATGGTTTCCTCGACTGTCATTTGAGCTTTGCCGGTGTGAAACTCGGCAGTTATCAGTTTGCCCTTGTCCAGCATTTTTGAGGATACGATGACGCGCCCCTCCGGGCTGCGGCAGATGCTGTATCCCCGCCTGAGGGTATTCTTGGGATCCAGTGCTTTTAGAGCTATGGCCTGCCCCTGCAGTCTATTAGTATACGATCTTGCCCGGTCGTTGATTCTATTATTCAAAGACGTTCCCGCCCAGTCCAGCTGCTGCGATTTCTGGGACAACATATCCTGCAGGCGATTCAGGCCGTAGCTGCGCTGGATAGACGTCAGCCGGGCCCCGGCTTCATCCAGCAGATCGTTCATGGATGAAGCTATCCGACGGGCGGAATCGATCAGATCGGATCTTACCTCACGGATATCGGGCACCGCCAACTCGGCCGCCGCCGACGGAGTGGGCGCCCTCAGGTCGGCCACCAGGTCGGAGATGGTGAAATCCACTTCGTGGCCCACCGCCGAGATCACCGGGATATGGGATTTGAATATGGCCCGGGCCAGAATTTCCTCGTTGAAAGCCCACAGGTCCTCGGCCGAGCCTCCGCCCCGTCCCACGATGATAAGGTCCACTTTACCGTACTCGTTGAGATCGTCCACCGCCCGGGCGACCTTTTCGGCCGCCCCTATTCCCTGCACCGGCACCGGGCAAAGGATCAGCTCTATCCCCGGCCACCTGCGGCGGGCCACCTTGACCATGTCCCGAATGGCCGCCCCGGTGGGCGAGGTGACTATCCCGATTCTTTGGGGATAGGCCGGCAGTTCTTTTTTGAATTCCTGATCGAACAGCCCTTCCTCGGCCAGCTTCTTCTTCAGCCGTTCAAAGGCCTGGGCCAGCTCGCCGTAGCCCGCCACCTGCAGCTGCTGGACGCTTAATTGATACTGCCCGGCCCGGTCGAAGACGGTAACGTCCCCCTGGACCACCACCTGCATGCCGTCCTGGGGCATCAGCATCATGTCTTTGGCATAATTGCGGAACATCACGCAGCGCACCTGGCTGCCGGCGTCCTTCAGCGAGAAGTACAGGTGTCCGGAACCGTGGACCGTCAGGTTGGAGACCTCGCCCTGCACCCACAGCCGGGGAAAGCTGTTCTCCAGCACCCGTTTGATCTCGCCGGTCAGCTGGCTGACGGACAGGATTATTCTTTTATCGTCAGGCATTATGTTTTACAGCACACGGATTGAACGGATTTATACGGATTCACACAGATCATTTCTTAAAAACTGAAAGCATAAAATCTTTGCGTTCTTAGCGTCTTTGCGGTAAAAAGAGATATTAATCAGCTCTGCAGCTTGGTCGCCATCACGCAGTTCTTCAGCAGCATGGCGATGGTCATCAGGCCCACCCCGCCGGGGACCGGCGAAATATTGGCCGCCACTTTTGACGCCGATTCGAAATCCACATCGCCCACCAGGCTGTAACCCGATTTTTTGGTGGCGTCCGGGATGCGGTTGGTGCCCACGTCTATCACCGTGCAGTTGCTGTTAAGCATATCGCCGGTGATCAGGCCCGGCCTGCCGGCGGCCGCGATGACGATGTCCGCCTGCTTGGTGTAATAGGCCAGCCCCTTGGTGCCGGTGTGACAAACGGTGACCGTGGCGTTGCCGCGTTCCGATTTTTGGGCCAGCATGCCGGCCAGGGGTTTGCCCACGATGTTGGAGCGGCCCACTATCACCACGTATTGCCCGGATATCTTAATGTTGTAGCGCACCAGCAGTTCTATCACCCCGGCCGGGGTGGCCGGCAGAAAGCGCGGCCTGCCCAGCATTAAAAGCCCCACGTTCTGGGGGTGGAAGCAGTCCACGTCCTTTAAGGGGTGAATGGACTCGAAGGCTTTTTCCTCGGACAGCCCCTTGGGCACCGGGGATTGCACCAGTATGCCGTGGACAGTCTTGTCTTGATTGAGCTTCTCCACCTGGGCCAATAGTTGCTCCTGGGTGGTGGTCTCCGGCATTTCGATGACGGTGGACCTGATGCCGGCCTCTTCGCAGGCCTTGTGCTTGTTGCGGACATACACCTGCGAGCCGGGGTCGGACCCGACGATGATCACCGCCAAATGCGGCTCCATGCCCCTGGCCTTGATCTCGGAGACCTCGGTCTTGACTTCCTGCCGTATCTCGGCAGATATTTTTTTACCGTCTATGATGGTGGGCATAATTATTATAAGAAATATTTAATGAGTTCAAATACACCTATTATTAAAATCATCAACCCCATTGTTATAAAAACCAAACGAACACCTAAAACTGATGGCACTTTATACCACCTTAAAACACGCATAGCATCCATATTTAGTCTTTCCCACCATTTACAATACATTTCGGCAAAATCTCGTGAAGCAACAAGTATAAAAATACCACAAAATATTGCGAATATTGATTCTATTTTACCCATGATTGTAGTGTTTTATTAAACTTTGAATCTGAATTGCTTTCCCGCTCTGCTCATCCACCTCCACCACCACACCGTTGAACCTCACATCCCCCTCGGCCACCTCGAACTTGGTGGGCAGTTGGGTCAAGAACTTCTCGATTATCGGCTCCTTCTCCATGCCTATCACGCTGTCGAACCCGCCGGTCATCCCGGCGTCGGTGATATAGGCCGTGCCTTTGGGCAGCACCCGCTCGTCGGCGGTCATCACATGGGTGTGGGTGCCTATCACGGCGGAAACCCGGCCGTCCAAGTACCAGCCCAGGGCGATCTTCTCGGAAGTAGCCTCGGCGTGCATGTCCACGATGATGATGTCGGTCTCTTTCTTCAGCTCGGCTATCACCTGGTCGGCAATTCTGAAGGGGCAATCCACCGCCGGCATGAACACCCGGCCCAGCAGATTGAACACCCCCACCTTACGCCCCTGCTTGTCTTCATAGATTCCGAAGCTGGTGCCCGGCACCTCCGGCGGATAATTGGCCGGCCGCAGCAGGCGCGGCTCTTTTTTCAGCCGGGGCAGGATATCTTTCTTGTCCCACAAATGATTGCCGGAAGTGACCACGTCTATGCCCAGGGCGAAAAGGTTATCCAGCACCGCCGGGGTCAGGCCGAAGCCGGCCGCGGCGTTCTCCCCGTTGGCTATCACAAAGTCTATCTGATGCTCCTCGACCAGCCCGGGTAGGTGCTTCTCCACCGCCTGACGGCCCGGCCGCCCGATGATATCGCCGATAAAAAGGATTTTCATAACTAAAACAATTGTTATACAATGGGGAAACAATAGGCATACGATGGACCAAACGATTGCATACCCACGGTATCACTACACTATTCCCCTGTCATCCATTCCCAATAATCTGTTCCCAGTTATTTGGCGTATCCTATCCCCCGCGTTTCGCGGATGACCGTCACCTTGATCTGCCCGGGATACTGCAGGGATGACTCCACCTTGTGGGCGATCTCGTTGGCCATCTCGGTGGTCCGGCTGTCGCTGACATCCTCCGGGGTGACGATGATCCGGACCTCGCGTCCGGCCTGGATGGCGTAGGCCTTGCTGACCCCGCTGAACGAATAGGCCACCTCCTCCAGCTTCTCCAGCCGCTTGACGTAAGCCTCCAGCGATTCCCTCCTGGCGCCCGGCCGGGCTCCGGAGATGGCGTCGGCCGCCGCGATCAGCACCGAAATGGGCGAGATGAACTCGATATCCTCATGGTGGGCGCCGATGGCGTTGATCACTATGGCCGACTCGCCGTAGCGCTTGGCGATGTCCATGCCGATCTGGCTGTGGGTGCCCTCGATGTTGTGGTCCACCGCCTTGCCGATGTCATGCAGCAGCCCGGCCCGCTTGGCCAGGGCCGAATCCAGCTCCAGCTCCCCGGCCATCATGCTGGCCAGGAAAGCCACTTCCTTGGAGTGCTGCAGGACGTTCTGGCCGTAGCTGGTGCGGAATTTGAGCCTTCCCAGCAGCAGCAGCAGTTCGGGATGCAGTCCGGGCACCCCCACCTCCAGGGCCAGCGATTCCCCGGCCTCCTTGATGCTGCGGTCCACATCCTTCTGGGCCTTTTCAATGACCTCCTCGATGCGGGCCGGCTGGATCCGCCCGTCGGATACCAGCTTCTCCATGGCCATCCGGGCCACCTCCCGGCGCACCGGGTCGAAGGCCGAGATCACGATGGCCTCCGGAGTGTCGTCTATCAGCACCTCCACCCCGGTGGCGGCCTCGAAGGCCCGGATGTTGCGGCCCTCCCGGCCGATGATCCGGCCCTTCATCTCGTCGCTGGCCAGCGGCACCACCGAAACTGTGGTCTCGGCGGTGTGCTCCCCGGCGTAGCGCTGGACCGCCATGGAGATGATCTGGCGGGCCTCCTTCTCGGCGTTCTCCTTGGCCTCGTCCCGGATGACCTTCATCATCTGGGCGGACTCGTGGCGCACCTGGGTCTCCAGGTTCTGCATCAGTATCTTCTTGGCCTCCTCCTGGGTCAGGCCGGCAATCTGCTCCAGTTTGGTGTTCTGCTCGTCGATCAGGGTGGTCAGGCGTTCGTCCTTGGCCCGGATCACCCGCTCCTTGGCCACCAGCTCCCGCTCCCGGACCTCGACATCCTTTTCCTTGCGGTTGATGATGTCCACCTTGTGGTCGATCTGCTTTTCCTTCTCGGTTATCCGGTGCTCGTAATCCTTGAGCTCCTGGCGCCGGCTCTGGGTCTCCTTTTCAAAATTGGTCTTCAGCCGGTACGATTCCTCCTTGGCCTGCACCGCCGCCGCCTTCTTGTAGGTGGCCGCCTCGCGCTGGGCCTCGGCAATCACCTTCTCGGCCAGCTTCTCGGCCCCGGCCAGTTTGGCCTCGGAGATCTTCTGGTGTATCAAATATCCCAAAAAGGACCCCAGTCCGGTGCCGGCCACGGCAATAATTATCCAGATCACTGTCATCATGTGTCTTTCCCTTCCTGTTTATATGTAAAAAGTGTCGCGTTAATTAGCATGTTCTGCTCAATGCAAGCTCTTCCCTCTCCTAATGCTTTAGGAGAGGGGTTGGGGTGAGGTTGCCCGCTGTATCGACCAATAAAAATTCCCCGCCTGTGTCGGGCAAACGGCATCTTTGAACCCATTCAAAAGGTGGTACCTCCTCAACCGTTTCAGGCTTCCCCTTGCGGGGCATGCACACCGCGATCGAAGGTTAGGTCCATTAAGAATAGGCGTTGGCTCAAAAAATATCCGCTGGCTTCGAGCACTGCAGGGAAAATGAACGAACTCTATCTAGGCCAAATATACTACCATTGGACCGGATTTGCAAGCCCTTTTTGAAAAATATTTTCCGGCCCCAAGCTGTTATTCGCCGATCTCCTCCAGCCGGTGACTGAGCTTCTCCATCGCTTTCTCGCGCTCCTGTCTTTCCCGGAACAGCTCATCGGCGATGTTGATGGCGGCAAGGATGGCGATCTTGGAAACGGCCCCGGTCACCGACATCTGTGACAGCTGGCGCATCTTCTCGTCCACGTATGCGGCCACCCGCTTGACGTATTCGGCGTCCGCCTGCCCTTTGATCCGGTATTCGTTCCCGAAGATCTCAACTTTTATGCCCGGTTTGGATTCGGCCATAGCTCTCTATGATTATGGTTAAAATTTCCCTGCAGTTCAATTAACTACTGCTGAAGCTTCTCCAGCTTGCCTATTATGTTTTCCAGTTTGTCCTTAAGCTCTTCCTGCGATCCCTTAAGCTGCCGGTTCTCATCCTGCAGGGACTTCAGGTCCCCGCCCTTGTCCTCCATAGACTTGATCTTTTTATTCAGGGCCTCCAGCTGTCCCTTGAGCTGGGCGTTCTCACCCTCCAGTTGATCCTTGGCCTTCTTCAATTGGGTGATGGTCCCGACCGCCTTGTCGATCCTTTCCTCCAGTGCATTCAGTGCGTCTAAGCTCATAGATGATCCTCCGAGTTTATATATATAAAATGGCAGGAGCCAAACCAGAATCCTTATCTGATATTGGCCTGCAGTTTCCCCTTTAATCCCTCCACCACTTTTTGATGGATGCCAGAGACCTCGGCGTCGGTCAGGGTCCGGTCGGCCGCCCGGTAGACCAGGGAGAAGGCCATGCTCTTGCGGCCCTGTTCTATCTGCTTCCCCTGGTACAGGTCGAACAGGGAGACCGATTCCAGTTCGCCCCCGGCCAGCAGTCCGATCAGTTCGGCGACCCGCCGGCATTCCGTCTGGGCCGGAAGGTCCAGGGCCAGGTCCCGCTTTATTGACGGGTATTTGGGCAGTTCCCGGTACCGGCTCTGCTTCAAACCGGACAGCTCCATCAGAAGTTCCAGATCGATCTCCAAATAATATATCCGTTCCTTAAGCCCCAGCTTGTCCGCTGCCGACGGATCCAGCTCGCCGCAGCAGCCCAGTATTTTTTTATCGACCCTGACCAGGGCCGAACGGCCGGGATGCAGAGCCGGGATCTTTTCTGCGGAAAATTCGGCCTCAGCCAGCCCCAGGGAATCCAGCAGGAACTGCAAAGCGCCTTTGATATCGAAGAAATCGGCCGCCCGGGGCTTGGCATCCCAGAACTGGCCCGCCGCCCGGCCGCACAGCAGGGCCCCCAGACGAAGGCCTTCGTCAGGAGTTGTTTTTTGGGGCCGGAATATTTTCCCCATTTCGAAAAGCCTGACGCCGTCCAGGCCGTTGTTCAGGTTCTGTCCCGCGGCCTCCAGCAATCCCGGCAGCAAAATCGTCCTGAGGGCTGATTGGTCCGAGGAGATGGGATTGACCAGTTCCACCGCCGGTTGGGACGGGAAAGCCGGCGACAGGTCCAAAGCCTCCAGTTGGCCCGGGTCTATCAGGGTCAGGCCGTAATGCTCGGAGAACCCCAGTCCGGTCATGATCTTTGCTATCCCGGCTATAAAAATGTCCTTGGGGCGCTTGACGGCCGGCACCGCCCAGGGTTCGATCCTATCCCCGGGCAGGTTGTCGTAGCCGAAGATCCGGCCCACCTCCTCTATCAGGTCCACCTCGCGCTCGATATCGCTGCGAAAACTGGGGATGTGGACCTCTATGATTTCACCGGAAATTTTTGCCTTCAACTCCAGAGCATTTAAAATCTCAACCGTCCGCTGAACGGGAATATCCATTCCCAGCAGGCTGCTGGCCTTTTCCGGACGCAATGTCAGCCGGCGGTATTCGGGGAATTCCGTTTTGGCCACATCCAGAACGCCCGCCGCCACCTGGCCTCCGGCCAGTTCGGCTATCAGCTTGGCGGCCCTATCGGCGGCTTTTTTTAGGATCAGCGGATCGGCCCCCCGCTCGAAGCGGTATGAGGCCTCGGTCTTGAGACCCAACGCCCGGCTTCCTTTGCGTATCAGGTTGGGCTCGAAATAGGCGCTCTCTAAAAGGACATTTTTGGTGTGGTCGGATATCTCCGATTCCAGGCCGCCCATGATCCCGGCTAGGGCCACCGGCCTCTTGGCATCGGCGATCACTAGGTTTTCGGCCGTAAGTTTTCGCTCCACTCCGTCCAGGGTGGTGAAATTCTCATTAGGCTTGGCCCGCCTGACCACGATGGTGTGGTCGGCCAGTTTATCATAATCAAACGCATGAAGCGGATGGCCCAATTCGTGCATCACCAGGTTGGTCACATCCGCCACGTTATTGATGGAACGCAGGCCTATCTTCTCGATCTTCGTTTTAAGCCAGCCGGGGGATTCGGCTATCTTGACCCCGGTGATCACCCGGGCCAGATACCTGGGACATCCCGCTCCGTCCTCGATGGACAATTTGGCCAGCTGGTCAATCGGCTGGCCCTTTTCGGCCACCGTGCAGTCGGGCTGGGTGATCTTCCCGCCGGCCAGGGCCCTGATGTCCCGGGCAATGCCCAGCAATGACAGGCAGTCCGGCCGGTTGGGCGTGATCTCCAGATCCAGCAGATGGTCGCCGCCGGACAAAGGCTCGACCGCCTCCACCTCTATGCCGGAGAAGGTCAGCTTGTCGGACAGTTCCTTGACCGTCCAGTTAAAATCTATGAATTCTTTCAGCCAGTTGTAGGTTATCTTCATTTTTAGAACGCTGATTAACGCTGATTTTCCTGATTATTAAAATTCCATACCCCTCCGTCTTGATCCGTGCGAATCCGTGTCCCTTTTTAATCTATTGTTGTATCAAAATTGTTCCAGAAACCTCATGTCCCCCTGGTAGAACAGCCGGATATCGTTGATGCCGTACCTCAGCATGGCCACCCGCTCCAGCCCCAGCCCCCAGGCAAATCCCTGGTAGATCTCCGGATCGTAACCCACGTTATTGAATACGTTGGGATCCACCATTCCGGCCCCGGAGATCTCCAGCCAGCCGGACTGCTTGCAGACCCTGCAGCCCTTGCCTCCGCAGAACAGGCAGGAGAAATCATACTCCACGCTGGGCTCGGTGAACGGAAAGAAATGAGGCCTGAACCGGACCTTTACTTTTTCCCCCAATAGTTGATGAACAAAATAATTTAATATTCCCTTGAAGTCGGCCAGGCTGGCCTTCTTATCCACGTAGAGCCCTTCGCACTGGTGGAATACCGGCATATGCGAGGCGTCGATGGCGTCGCGGCGGTAGCACCGCCCCGGGGCGATTATCCGCACCGGCGGTGGCTGGGACAGCATGGTCCTTATCTGCACCGTGGAGGTATGGGTCCTGAGCAGCAGACTGTTCTCTTTATCAAGGTAGAAAGTGTCCTGCGGATCCCGCGAAGGATGGCTCTCCGGCGTATTCAACGCATCGAAGTTATTCCAGGCCGTATCCACGTCCGGACCCTCGGCCACCGTGAACCCCATGCCATGGAATATATCGGATATCTCCTCCAGCAATTGAGACAACGGGTGCCGGTGCCCGGCAAAAGGCTGCCGCCCGGGCAGGGTGATGTCCACTGTTTCCTGGCTGTGCTGGGACTTCCGCTCGGCAGAGGACAACCCGGCCTTCCTGGCATCCAGCAACTGGCCGATCCGGACCTTAAGCTGGTTGGTGGCGGCCCCGAATGACGGCCTCTCTTCGGGCGGCAGGGAAGATACCGACTTTAAAAGTTCGGTAAGCTCTCCCTTGCGCCCCAGATACAGGACCCTCAGGGCCTCCAGCTCGGCCAGGGACCGGCAGCCGGAGATCTTGGCCTCGGCTTCGGCTCCAATTATCGCCAGTTTATCTTTCATCGGATAAAATGATTCGGCTCAATAACCTTAGGCCGGGCCGATCTCCGGCTTTCCTTTTTCGATCGGGACAGCCTTGGCGGCGGATTCCTTCCTGGCCGCTTCCACGATCCTGGTGAAGGCCAGCGGATCGTGCACCGCCAGCTCGGCCAGCATCTTGCGGTCGATGGCTATGCTGTTCTTCTTGAGCCCGTTGATGAAGGCATTGTAGGAAATGCCGTTCAGCCGGCAGGCGGCGTTCACCCGGACGATCCACAGGCTGCGGAACTCCCGTTTCTTGTTGTGGCGGTCGCGGTAGGCGAACTGCCCGGCCCGCATCACCGCTTCCTTGGCGATGCGGTACAGATTCTTTCGGCCACCCCAAAAGCCTTTAGCTTTCTTGAATATCTTTTTCTTTCTCTGCCGGGTGGCGACTGCGGTAGTAACTCTGGACATACTGCCTAAATATCCTTTCTATAAGATCAGGTCGTCAGACCGTGATGGGTTTACAGGTTGGGTAATAGTCTCTTGATGCGTTTAAGATTAGCCTTGTCCACCAGGGTCTCCTGGCGCAGCACACGTTTTCTTTTGCGGCTCTTGACGGTCAGCTTGTGGCTCTTGCAGGCCCGGGAGCGCTTGATCTTGCCGGTGCCGGTGCCTTTCAGACGCTTGGCGGCCGCCTTGTTGGTCTTGATCTTGGGCATAACACCTCCTGAGGTTTTATGATGTTGGTTTTTATTGTTTCTGCAAAATATAATGCTGCCGGGGCATAAACAGCCCCCGGCAGTGACCGTTGGATACTACCGCGATGTTTCAGCGATCTCTTTAAACTTGCTTGGGGGACACCACCAGGTTGATGGTCCGGCCCTCCATCTTGGGGGCATGTTCCACGTTGGCCAGCGGGGCGATGTCCTCTATGAAGCGGTCTATCAGCTTCTGGCCCAGGTCCACGTGGGCCATCTCCCGTCCCCGGAAGCGCATTGAGACCTTGACCTTGTCCCTTTTGGTCAGGAATTCCTTGGCCTGGTTTAGCTTCACCTGATAATCGTGAGCACCCATCTGCGGGCCCAGGCGGATCTCCTTGACCTTGGTCTGGTGCTGTTTCTTGCGCGATTCCTTAAGTTTCTTCTCCTCGGCGTAGATGAACTTTCCGTAGTCCATTATCTTGCACACCGGGGGTTTGGCATCGGGGGCTATCTCCACCAGGTCCAGCCCCTGCTCTTCGGCCATTCTTAAGGCTTCGCGGGATTCCAGTATCCCCAACTGGTTGCCCTCCGCTCCGATCACCCTGATCTCGGGGATTCTGATCCTTTCATTGATTCGGTGTTCTTTCAGAATAGGGCTTTCCTCCAAAGTGTTTAGATTGCTAGTATTATTTTCACAAAGGCACAGTATACGGCCTCTGCGTAATTAACCACTGAAACACGGAACTACGGAAAAATACAAAGCAAGAAACTTAACCGATCTTCCCTCTGGTTATTATTCCGAAAATTTCAGTGTTTCCGTGGTAAAGCATCTTTGTGACTTGGCGGCTTGGTGTGAGGCAAAGATGATTATTGCTCCGGCAACTAAATACAGCAATATGTCATTCCCGCACTTCATTGCATTCAGCATAAACCCTGAGCCAGCGGGGCTTGCATGCCTTACTCAGGGCAGGCTTCCAGCGGGAATCCAGACCTGGATGCCATTCGGAATTTATCCCGCACTTGGTGCGGGAATGCCATGACAAAATGGGTATTGACCCATTTAAACGCTGAAGTAATAACGGCAACAAAAAAGGCCGGCGGCATATAAAACATGCCACCCGCCATAACAGTCAACATTCCGACTGGCTGACCTCGGCTGGCCGCAAATGATCTTGGCCGCCGGGTGAGAAGCTGCTGCCGGAGACCGGCGCGGATGGCTTCTGCTTTTCATCAATGATTTTAGTGCTGAAAAATATAATATTTTTACAACTGGAATATTATAACAAAAAACGCCTTGAAATGCAAGCAGTTAAATAACTATTATCTTTGCTCATATTTTATCGATTTACAGCCACATCGATTTACAGCCTAATTGACACACAAATAAAAAGCTGTTATACTTACCGATTGCGCATCCCTTGAAACACTGGACTCCAAACCCTGATAAGGTAAAAGCAGACAGGATTAACATGAGCGCCTTCGCTGAAGCTATGGCACTTAAAGAAGCCACGATAAAAGCGTAAGCGAATTTCCTGGATTTATTTTTGTAATTGTTTGCTATACCAAAACTTGATAATCCTGTAAATCCTGTCAGAAATCGTCTTGAGAAATTAAATTATAAGTTTATGCGCGACAAACTGATAATAAAAGGCGCCCGGGAGCACAACTTAAAGGACATCAGCCTGGAGATCCCCCGCGACAAGCTGGTGGTGATCACCGGCCTGTCCGGCTCCGGCAAATCCTCCCTGGCCTTCGACACCATCTACGCCGAGGGCCAACGCCGCTATGTGGAATCGCTCTCGGCCTATGCCCGGCAGTTTTTAGGTCTGATGGAGAAGCCCGACGTGGATTTCATAGACGGACTCTCCCCGGCCATCGCCATCGAACAGCGCTCGGCCAGCAAGAATCCCCGCTCCACCGTGGGGACTGTCACCGAGATCCACGATTACCTGAGACTGCTGTTCGCCCGGATCGGCAAGCCCCACTGCCCCCACTGCGGACGCCCCATCACCTCCCAGACCGTCCAGCAGATCACCGACGATATCTTGACCCGTCCTGAGGGCGTCAAGGTCCAGCTGCTGGCCCCGCTGGTACGGGGACGCAAGGGGGAATACAAGGATATTTTCGACAAGATGCGCCGGGAAGGATTCGTCCGGGTGCGGGTGGACGGCAAATTGCATGAGATCGAGGCGGTCCCGGCCCTGGACAAGAACAAGAAGCACCAGATCGAGGCGGTGGTGGACCGGCTGACCATCGGGCCCAAGTCGCAGAAGCGGCTGGCCGATTCGCTGGAGATCGCCTTGAAGCTGGCCGACGGCCTGGTCACGGTGATATTCGACGATAAAGAGGAGCAGATCTACAGCGAAAAGCTGTCCTGTCCCGACTGTAAATTCTCCTTCGCCGAGATGACCCCCCGGATGTTCTCCTTCAACAGCCCCTTCGGGGCCTGCCCGGCCTGCTCCGGCCTGGGCACCAAGATGGAGATCGATCCCGAGGCCCTGGTGCCCAATCCCGACCTGACCATCAACGAGGGGGCGGTGATGGCCTGGGGCGATCCCATGGGGCATTGGATAGGCACCCAGCTGGAGGCCCTCTCCAAGACCTATAAATTCTCCCTGGACCTGCCCTGGAAGGAACTGCCGCCAAAGGTCCGGCAGACGGTGCTGTACGGGACCGATAAGGAGATCCAGGTGCGCTACGAGTCCGAGAACAACCAGAACATCTACCAGTTCTCCAAAAGATTCGAGGGGGCCATCCCCAACCTGATGCGCCGGTATAAAGAGACCGAATCCGACTACATCCGCTACGAGATCGAGAAATACATGTCCATCCTGCCCTGCCCTGCCTGCAACGGCGCCCGGCTGAAGCCGGAGACCCTGGCGGTGAAAGTGCTGGAACTGAACATCAACGATATCTCCCGGATGTCGGTCAAGCAGGCCAAAAAATTCTTCGGCAACGGGCTGGATCTGTCGGACAAGGACCGGACCATCAGCCGGCAGATACTGAAGGAGCTTACCGCCCGGCTGGGCTTCCTGGTGGACGTGGGCCTGGATTACCTGACCCTGGACCGCTCCTCGGAGTCGCTGGCCGGGGGCGAGGCCCAGCGGATACACCTGGCCACCCAGATCGGGGCCTCCCTGACCGGGGTGCTCTACGTGCTGGACGAGCCCTCCATCGGCCTGCACCAGCGGGACAATATCCGCCTTTTAAATACCCTGACTAAATTGCGCGACTTGGGCAATACCGTACTGGTGGTGGAGCACGACAAGGAGACCATGCTGGCGGCCGACCACATCGTGGACCTGGGGCCGGGCGCCGGGGCCGCCGGCGGCGAGATCGTGGCCCAGGGCACCCCGGCCCGGATCATGCAGATCAAAACCTCCCTTACCGGGCAGTACCTGGCCGGAAAACGGCATATCCCCACCCCGGCCAAACGCCGTAAGGGAAACGGTTTAAGCCTGATTATACGCCAAGCCTCGGAGAATAATTTAAAGAACATCGACGCGGAATTCCCGCTGGCCAAGCTGATCGGCGTCACCGGGGTCTCCGGCTCCGGCAAGAGCACCCTGGTCAACGACATCCTCTACCGGGCCCTGGCCCAGAAATTCACCCGCTCCCGCACCCAGCCGGGAAAGCACCGCAAGATCGAGGGCCTGCACAACCTGGACAAGGTCATCAACATCGACCAGTCGCCCATCGGCCGCACCCCCCGCTCCAATCCGGCCACCTACACCGGGCTGTTCACCTATCTGCGGGAGCTGTTCGCCATGACCCAGGAATCCAAACTGCGGGGCTACAAGGTGGGCCGCTTCTCCTTCAATGTCAAGGGCGGTCGCTGCGAGGCCTGCCAGGGCGATGGGATCGTCAAGATCGAGATGCACTTCCTGCCCGATGTCTACGTGCCCTGCGAGGTCTGCAAGGGCAAGCGCTATAACCGGGAGACCCTGGAGGTCACTTACAAAGGAAAGAGCATCTCCGAAGTTCTGGAGATGACGGTGGACCAGGCCATGGAGTTCTTCGAGGCCATACCCAAGATTCATCGCAAATTGAAAACTTTGGCCGATGTCGGACTGGGCTACATCCACCTGGGCCAGTCGGCCACCACCCTGTCGGGCGGCGAGGCCCAGCGGGTTAAGCTGGCCGGCGAGCTTTCCAAGATAGCCACCGGCAAGACCCTGTACATCCTGGACGAGCCCACCACCGGCCTGCACTTTGAGGATGTCAAGATGCTGCTGACGGTGTTGCAAAGGCTGGTGGATAAGGGCAACACCGTCATCGTTATCGAGCATAACCTGGACGTCATCAAATCGGCCGACTGGATCATCGATCTGGGTCCGGAGGGCGGCGATCAGGGCGGGAACATCGTGGTCCAGGGCGCCCCGGAAAAGGTGGCCGCCCATGCCAGGTCCTACACCGGCCAGTATCTGAAGAAGGAAATGTAGGGTCTCATCATCTTATGATCCGAAAAAACATAATACTTGTTTTTCTTGCCCTATCCGGACTGAATTCTGCCGGCCGAGCACAGGACTCCGCCGATTATTTCTACCGGGCCCTGCCCTACGGCAGCCAGGCCAATTACGATCCGTTGAACGTCATCATCAACGGCGGATATGGGGTCCTGCAGATACCCAATTACACTGATCGGCGGGCATTGGAATATCCCTACCGGTCATGGTGGAATAACCTTTGGGGATACATCGGAAACCCGGTCAATACCATCGACCAATTCGGCTGGAAGCGTTTCCTTTCCACCGAGATATTCCCCACCAGCCTGAATATCGAAAAACAGCAGTTCTTTCCCAATTATTTTCTGCATGCCCTGGGGGCCGGCATGCATTACCGGGCCACCATGGAATGGTACCGGCACCATCGGTTCCCGCATCCGGCAATAGGTTCGGTCTTGACCATGACCGCCTATCACCTGCTTTCCGAGGTGGTGGAGAATCGCAATAATAAAGAGATATCGGTCGATGCCATCGCCGACCTGTATGTTTTCGATCCTCTGGGTATAGCACTATTCTCAAATGAGAGTATCTGCCGCTTTTTCTCCCAAAAACTGGAGCTGGCCGAATGGTCCAATCAGCCGGCCTATAATTTTCACAGCCGCAATATGGAGAACATGGGGCAGTTCTATGTGATGAAATATCCTTTGACCTGCGACAAGCGCTGGAAGGCCTTCTCCCACTTCGGCCTCAATGCGGTGGCCGGCCTGTCCCGGAAGATCGACCGGGAGAGATCGCTCTCCCTGGGCCTGGGTTTCACGGTCAAGGAACTGACCCCGGCCCAGGAGGAACAGGTGGGCCGGGCCCTTACCGCCAGGCTGGCATTACGGGCCGGAGCATTTTATGACCTCAACAATTCTTTGATGTGCTCGGTCATATTTACCGGGATCCCGGAAAGCCGCTTTCGGTTGAATCTCTACCCCGGCCTCCTCAAATATAAGAAAATTACCCCAGGGTTATTCCTCTCACAGGAGTCCGGCCGGGGCTGGGTAACCGGTATCAAATTGCAATATCTGCCGCTGGGCGCGGCATTCTGAGGTTTTAAACACTGAAGCCCCCGGCAGGAATGCCGGGGGCTTCAGTGTGGTATCTTGCTACCTTTTATTTACAGTTGACTTGGGCTGTTTCCAGAAATCCTGGCCGTCGATCCACCAGATAACGGCTGAATTGTATTCCAGCCTGATCCAACGAGCGGCGGGCGCCATCTCTTTGAGACAAGCCACCCAATCGTTCCAGCTGTCCTTCTGCATGCCCTCCATAGCCTGGTCCTGCATCTGCCGGGCCTGCTCCCCGGCTCCTGTCTGGGCATATCCCTCCTGCATCTCTTGGGCCAGGGCCATCATGGCGGCCATATCGCCGGATTTCTTCAACTCCTTCATTTTTTTCTTCTTGGCCTCCAGGTCCGCCTTCCGGGCGGCGTCTCCGGGCTTCTCCTGGGGAGGAGCGCCGGGGCCGGCGCCGAACACCTGATCATGGTATTTTTTGATGATCAATGACCCTTCGGTGCCCGGAGCCCAATACTGAATAAAGCGCAGCCACTGATATTGGTTGAAAAGCTGATCGTAATCGGCCTGGGTGTGGCCGTAGCGGCCGATCAGCCCTTTCAGCTGGGCCAAGGGCTGGGGGATCATGTATTCATAACCCATGGTCCGCTTTTTAAAGCCACTGGAATCAGTCATGACCACCGTCAAACGGGTCAGCTCCGTAAGTTCGTTCTTCGGCTTGCTCCTGTAATGGGCCCGGAAGACCACCGAAAAACCCTTCCGGAAATTCGGCTCATCGGTAAAAGGTTCGATGACATCGTATGGCCCCAGGGTCTTTTTATAAAAGGCCATTATTTTCTCAGGACTTTCATTGGTCACCCTGACCAAGGGGTTATCGGTCAGGGCCTCGCTGTTGGAATAGATCGGAGAACTTACGGTGGTCTTATCGTCTGGGGTATCCACCTCACCGCCGTCAGCCAGGCAAATATTGCGGCCGAGCAGCAGCAGAATAGCAGTAAGAATGAGAACGTGGAACCGGTTATTTGAATTCATACCTCTCCTTGTATTGAAAATTACACTCATTGGCATGAATATTAGCATTCAAATCCAAAGAAGTCAATAAGAAGCCCCGGCTTTCGCCGGGGTTTCTTAAGTTTAAGCGTTACTTTACGATCAGTAGTTTTTTGGTGGCGGTATAATCGCCGCTGTTCATCCGGTACATGTATACCCCGTTGGCCACTTTTTGTCCGGCTTGATTCCGGCCGTTCCAGGCAACCTTGTGGTATCCGGCATTCATGTTGCCGTTGACCAGGGTCTTCACCCGCTGTCCGGCGATGTTGTAGACCTCTATCCTGACCTGGCTGGACCGGGGCAGGCCGAAGGCGATGGTCGTTTGTCCGCTTCCCATCGGGTTCGGGGCCGCCGAGGCCATAAAGTAGGGAACTCCTGCCGTAACCGGCTGGCCGCTCACTCCGCTTATCACAGTGCCGAAACCAAAAGAATCCGGCACAGAACCAGTCTTAAGGGCATAACCGTCCAAGGATTGTCCGGCAGTCACCATAAAACTGTAAGCAGTTGAATAGGCGAACGAATCATGGCTGACCGTCATTATCGTGTAGTCATAATTCCAGGCTGCGGTCATATTGCCGGGATCAGGGATACAGCTGTAGATCACGGCCGTGGTATCCATGGATTTGGAGAAGGTGATTACGACCGGGCTGGCTACATTGACGTCCATTACTCCGTCCTCCGGGCTGGTGGCGGTGATCACCGGCTGGGCGGCCTCCGAAGACCCCAGGTATAAAGCCTCGTTGCAAGTAAGGAAATTCCAACCGTCATAGCCTCCGGCTACCACGAAATAATCACCCACCTGACTGCCGCTGGTATAATATACTGGCGTGGTCTTGTCCGGCATTTGGATCCAGCCATCTGCCGTCGAATAAGTGTAGGTGCTGCCTATAACTGTACCGAAATCATTATAGCCTCCGGCGATCAATAATTTATGACCGGCAGCATTGCTTACATATCCGTTGGCCGATCCGTAAATAGCGCCGCCGGGATAGCTCGCTCCGGCGCTCCAGGCTATGTTGCCGGGGTTGGCGGGATCTATGATCCCGATATAGGTTATATCCGTTAGGCCAACGCCGGGATTGTAACCTGTGCTGATGACAATGGTATCTCCCAAGATAGTGCCGCCGGCAAAGCCCAAGGCCAAGGGCAACGGAGTGGGGCTGGTGGCCCAGGCATCATTGACGACATCGTAAAGCACTACTGTAGCCATGGGATTATAGGACGCGTCATATCCACCGAACCGGAAGATGATGGTGTCCCGCCAGGCCGCCGTCACAAAGCCGTATCCGGCCGAGGGCATGGCCGTCCGGGGATTAAGCGAATCACCGTCCGGTGAATAACAGTCCAGGTTGCTAACTATGCCGCTGCCGTCTCCGCCCATCACAAATATCTTGCCCCGGGCCGCCACCGCGCTGTTGAAATAAGAAGCTGACGAAAGCACGGCCGCCGAGGTTGACCAGGAGGCCGTGGCCGTATCGTAGATAGCTATATTGTCTACCGGGCCGGAAAAGTTATAAAAACCGCCGAACATATACAATTTTCCCTGATAACCTGCCTCGGCGGCGGCAGTTGCGGCCTCAGAAAGCGGGGTCCAGGTCTGCCAGATATTATAACCGCTTAAAAATGCGCCGGTAATAGTGTCGTTGGCTTTGTCCAGGTCTTGAGCCATGGCGGCATAAGCGGTGATATCGTAGGTTCCCTCCAGCCGCACACCCGGCCAAACGGGGAACACCACCGTGGTGTCGGCTCCGCCGGCCAGGCCTGCGATGCTGATAGTCGCATTATACATCAAGCTGCCGCCGTATCTGGCCTGAAAGGTGGCATTAAAATCGGCGGTTTGAGTCGCCGCATTATGGAAGACGACCCTGGGTATGATATCGGGATCGGGGTTTGCCGAACCAAGCGGATTAAGAATTGCCGTTGTGGAAACGTCCAGATCCCAGGTGCGGAAGGGTTTGCGCAGGGTGTCGTTCCAACTGTAATCGTCGGCCAATCCGGTCCAGGCTACGGCGGTATATTTGGTCCACTGAGCCGGAGTGAAAGTATTGGCAAAAGCAAACTGCCTGAAGGAATCCGGCATAATGCTGTCCGGGCTGGCAATCATGGCCGAATCCAGATAGAGTTGTGCTCCCAGACTGTCGTTGATCTGGAAGAATATCTGGAAATCGCTCTCCGGGCTTAAACCGGGGTTTTTAATGGTGGCCGCCGGATTAAAGGCTACAGTTGGGGTCATGACAGTGGCCGGGGTATCTATGGAGGCAACCTTAACGTCATGGGAGGTCGGTATGTATTGTTCGAACTGTATGGCCAGGTTATTGCTCAGAGTGCCGGCTTCATACATATACTGTAGGCCCCAGAGCGGGGGCTCGGTGGAACTGCCTTGGATGCCTGTGCAGGCATAATAGCCGGGGTCTGCCAGGTCGAGGTACTGAAATTTGATGGTATTGTCGCTGTTGTTCAGAATAACCTGGAAAGTCAGATAATCTGATGTACCGTAGATCGGAACCTGATACCACTCCACCACCAGGGTGCTGCCGATCACCTGATAGTAGACCGCTCCTGAGGCGCCGGGGTTAAGGTCGGTCCAGTATGGCGCCATGAAGATATCAATGCCATAGCCATTAGTGCTTGGTATGGTGGTGTAGTTGTAACCCAGATATGAGTCTTGGAAATAGACCGTTCCGTTTGAGCCGATGGCAATGTTATTGTATGTTGTGCCGTAGAAAGTAAAGATAAACGGTATGCTGTAGTAATATGAATCGTCACTAAGCGCCATATTGGTGCCGCTGCCGGAGATCTCCACCCAGTTGAAAGCCGGACCGCCCGGCTCATTGGAATCCTTGAAAGTGTATCCGAGACTGTCGGGGCCACCGGCGCTTTTGGCCGATGTGGAATACTTAATAACATCAACTGTTCTTGGCCGCTTGGCTTCGCCGGTATGCCGTACTTTGGAATTGCCGGTTGTAAAGGCTTTTTTCGAGCCGTACAAAGCAGTGCTGCCGTAGTTTTGCGCCGCCCAGGTAAAACCAGAGGCACAGAACAATGCCAGCATTGCGAGAACTAACTTTTTAGCCACGAGTTGCTCCTTTGATATGTTGATGATTATGGTTAATCTGTTTATGGTATTGACTTGCAATTATACTCTTATTGAAATACCCTGTCAATGAGTTTTATTAGTGTGTTTTATAAATATTACGAGACTTCTGCAAAAGTCCCTTCTACCGGGGAAACACAGATTTTTTCGGGAAGAAAATCACTGAAAGTTGATATTTAATAGGCAATATTCCGTGTTTCTATAATTTCCGTGCTTCAGTGGTTAGTTTCGCAGAGGCCTCATTACTTTTATTCTTTGCTTCCCGCCGCTTCCTTGATCAGGTTGGAGGCGATGACCCCCCGCTGGATCTGGTTGGTGCCCTCGTAGATCTGGGTGATCTTGGCGTCGCGCATCATTTTCTCCACCGGGTATTCCTTCATGTACCCGTAGCCGCCCAGCACCTGGACCGCATTGGTGGTCACCTCCATGGCCACATCGGAGGCGAAGCACTTGCACATGGCGCTCTCCTTGGCGAACTTCTTCTCCCCGGAATCTATGGTCCGGGCGGTGGCGTAGACCAGGGCCCGGGCGGCCTCCAGCTTCATGGCCATGTCGGCCAGCATGAACTGCACCCCCTGGAAGGCCGAGATCGGCTTGCCGAACTGCACCCGCTCCCGGGAGTATTTCACCGCCTCATCCAGGGCTCCCTGGGCTATCCCCAGGGCCTGGGCGGCCACCCCGGGCCGGGTCCGGTCTAAGGTGCCCATGGCCACCAGAAAACCCATGCCCTCCCTGCCCAGGATCTGATCCTTGTGCACCCGGCAGTTGTCGAACACCAGCTCGCTGGTGATCGAGGCCCGGATGCCCATCTTGTTCTCCTTCTTGCCGAAGGAGAAGCCGGGGGTGCCCTTCTCCACGATGAAGGCGGTGGCCCCGCGGCTGCCCTTGGTGCGGTCGGTCAGGGCCACCACCGTATATACCTCGGCCTCGCCGCCGTTGGTGATCCACTGCTTGGTGCCGTTCAGCACGAAATAGTCGCCGTCCTTGACCGCAGTGGTCTGGATGCCCCCGGCGTCCGATCCGGCGTTGGCCTCGGTCAGCCCGAAGGCCGCCAGTTTCTTGCCCTTGGCGATATCCGGCAGATATTTCTTCTTCTGTTCCTCGGTGCCGAACAGGATGATGGGGAAGGTGCCCAGCCCGGTGGCGGCAAAGGCCAAAGAAATGCCGCCGCAGTAGCGGGACAGCTCCTCGGTGGCCACCACCATCTCCATCACGCCGCCGCCCAGGCCCCCGTAGGCCTCGGGGATGTAGACCCCGCAGATATCGGCGTCGGCCAGCACTTTGACTATATCCCAGGGGAACTCCCCGCTGACGTCGTAGTGTTCCCGCACCGGCTTGATCTTCTCCACCCCGATCTTGTGGCAGAGGTCCTTTATCATCTGTTGTTCATCAGTGAAGAAATGATTCATGGTAACTCCTAATATTTTGTCGTTGTTTACAGATCTGGTTGCGTGGTCATAATGACCAGGCTGGTTATCGACCGCCGTTCTCGGTCTTAAGTTTCTCAATGGTCTGCTGGGCCGCCGACTGCTCGGCCTCTTTCTTGCTGGCCCCCCAGGCCATTCCATAGCGTTTGCGGCCGATCTTGAGCTCCACTTCGAACATCCGGTTATGTTTGGGTCCGGACTCGGCCTTAAGGTTGTAACGCACCGCCTGGGTGATGTTATGCGCCTGCAGGTATTCCTGGAGCAGCCCCTTGTAATTGCGGTAGCTGTCGCTGGATATCAGGTGCTCGATCCGCCAGAAATACCCCTTCTCCAGGAATTTCCGCACCGCCCCAAGCCCGGAGTCCAGGTAATAGGCGGCGATCAGCGATTCGAAGGCGTCGCACAGGATGGAGTCCTTGGACCGCCCGCCGGAGGCCAGCTCGTCGCGGGAAAGCTCCAGCATCTCGCCCACCCCCAGTTCCCGGGCCACCTGGGAAAGGACCCGCTTGCTGACCACCAGCGATTTTATCTCGGTCAGCTTGCCTTCGTCGTCCCGGGGCCTGGTATTATAGAGGTATTCGCAGACCAGCAGCCCCAGCACCGCATCCCCCAGCAGCTCCATCCGCTCGTTGGATTCCAGATGGGTGGAGGATGCCGAACGGTGCCGCAGCGACTGGAGGAAAATCTCCTGGTTCCTTATCTTCCAGCCCAGCCGGGCCTCGATCCCTTTAAGCGCCTCCTTGCGGTGCCCGGGAAGCAGCTTTCTCTTGAGACGGGGAAATAATTTTCTGATCAAACTTTTTTACTCGAACTTCCTTACCGCCAGCGACACGTTGTGCCCCCCGAAACCGAAGGAGTTGGAAAGGGCCGCCTTGATCTCGGCCGGCCGGGCCTTGTTGGGCACGTAATCCAGATCGCATTCCGGATCCGTGGTGGTGTAGTTGATGGTGGGATGAAGGGTCTGGTGCTTGATGCACAATACGGAAGCGATCAGCTCCACCCCTCCGGCCGCCCCCAGCAGGTGCCCGGTCATGGACTTGGTGGAGGAGACCGCCAGCTTCTTGGCATGCTCCCCGAACACCGTTTTGATGGCCGCAGTTTCATATTTATCATTCATGTCGGTGGAGGTGCCGTGGGCGTTGATATAACCGACATCCTCCGGCGCCAGGCCGGCAGATTTCAAGGCCGCCTTCATGGCCCGGACCGCACCCTCTCCCCCGGGAGCCGGGGCGGTGATGTGGTGGGCGTCGCCGGTGGCGCCGTAGCCGCAGAGTTCGGCGTATATCTTGGCGCCGCGGGCCTGGGCGTGCTCCAGTTCCTCTAGGATGACTATGCCGGCGCCCTCGCCCATCACAAAGCCGTCGCGGTCCTTGTCAAAGGGGCGGGAGGCATGTTCCGGGTCATCATTGCGGAGGGACAGGGCCCTTAAGGCGCAGAATCCGGCCAATGCCAGCGGAGTTATCGGGGCCTCGGCCCCGCCGCAGATCATGGCCTCGCTGTCGCCGGTCTGGATGCTCTTCAGGGCGTCGCCGATGGCGTGGGCCGCCGAGGCGCAGGCCGAGACCGTGGCGTAGTTTGGCCCCTTGGCGCCGTAGGCGATGGACACGTATCCGGCCGCGATATCGGAGATCATCATCGGCACGAAGAACGGAGAGACCTTGTCCGGCCCGGATTCCAGCAGTTTCTGGTGCTGGGCCTCCCAGGTCTCGGTGCCGCCGATGCCGGAGGCGATGATCACCCCCACCCGCTCGGCGAACTCGCCCTCTATCTTAAGGCCGGAGTCCTCCACCGCCATCTTGGCGGCCGCCATGGCGTAATGGGTGTAGCGATCCATCCGGCGCAGCTCCTTGCGGTCCATGTATGCCGCCGGATCGAAATCCTTGACCTCACCGGCTATCTGGGCGGTATGTTTGGAGGCGTCGAAACGGGTTATCTTGCCCACCCCGCTTCTGCCCTCCTTCAGCCCGGCCCAGAATTCATCAATGGTGTTGCCGATGGGAGACACCACCCCCATTCCGGTTATTACTACCCTTCTTTTCATATACTTTAAATCTTTCTTCAAGATGATTGTTTCTCGGGAACGGAGGCGCCATTTTTCTGACGCCCCCGTTTTTATTCGCTATGACCGCTCTATTTCTCGGCCATCTTCTTTTCGATATACCCGACCGCGCCGCCCACTGTGGTCAGCTTCTCGGCCTCGTCATCCGGGATCTCCATCCCGAATTTCTCCTCCAGGGCCATCACCAGTTCCACGGTGTCCAATGAATCGGCGCCCAGATCCTCGATGAAAGAAGCCTCCATGGTTACCGCAGAAGCCTCAACTCCCAGACGATCGATAACGATTTTTTTGACATCGTCGATTACTGCCATTGTTGTTTCACCTCCTTTTGATTATTAATGTGATGATTGGTTGTATTAGGTTTTACTTGATTTTTTATTTTAACCTCTCCCCTACCCCTCTCCTAATGCTTTAGGAGAGGGAAGAGCCTGCACTGAGTAAAGCATACTAATTAGCTTGCGAAGTGGTGAGGTCGGATTGACATTAGTGAGGTCTCACATCACCAATCCGCCGTCCACCTGCAGCACCTGGCCGGTGATATAAGTCGACTGCTCGGAAACCAAGAACAGCACCGCGTTGGCCACATCGTCCACGCTGCCCATCCGGCCCAGCGGGATGCCCTTCTTGTAGTTCTCCTTGACCTCGTCCGTCAGTTTGGCGGTCATGGCGGTCTCGATGAAGCCCGGAGCGATGGCGTTGCAGGTGATGTTGCGCGAGGCGAACTCCTTGGCGGTGGACTTGGTGAAGGCGATCAAACCTCCTTTGGATGCCGCGTAGTTGGACTGCCCGGCGTTGCCCATCACTCCGATGACCGAGGACATGTTGACTATCCGGCCGTAGCGCTGTTTCATCATGATCCGGGTGACGGCCTTGGTCAGCAGGAAGGCGCCCTTAAGGTTCACATCCAGCACCAGGTCCCAGTCCTTTTCCTCCATCCGCATCATCAGGTTGTCGCGGGTAACCCCGGCGTTGTTGACCAGGATGTCGATGGTGGGAAATGTCTCTTGGGCCTTTTTAACTAATTCCGTGACCTCATTGGCATCGGCCACGTTGCATTTTACTGCTATGGCCTTTACGCCCAGGGCCTCGATCTCCTTGGCGGTCTTCTCGGCCTCTTCCAGGTTGACGTCGCTGACGATGATATTGGCCCCGGCCTTGGCCAGCGCCAGGGCGATGGCCTTGCCGATGCCCTGGGCCGAACCGGTGACGATGGCGTTTTTGTCTTTCAATATAAATAACATATGTCTGCTTGAAAATATTTATTAATTAAGGGATGGTTTACTTTATTTAATTATTTTTCACTTCTTTTACGCAAGGTATCCGCATCAATATATGAATAACCCCATTCTTCATTAACTGGCTTGAATGATTCTATCTTCTCACTTAATTCAGTTAAATGAAAAATCATCCATGATGCACCTTCTAAAAATTGGTTACGTACAGAAATATCCTTATATTTTTCAGGATCACGCTGCAAGATGCCATGGGAGTTATTTAATTCAATTATTCTTGATTTAACACGAGCATCTTCAAATGTACAACCTTGGATATTATGGGCGAATTCGTTTCTTATTTTGCGTATTAAGTGTAAATCACGTGCAAATTTACAGGATATAAGACCAACCCTATACGCCATCTCTATGCGTGAGCTAAATGTTTGCAAGGGTGCGTTCGGACCATCAAACAATTCATCTGTTGAGGAGGTTACAGGTACAAGTTTAGCAGTAAGTAATGACTTCAATAATTCGTCAGTAATTGATGCTGTTAAAATAACAGCTGCTCTATCGCTTTCTTTGTCAAAATCAGCATGGAGTACTTCAAAGTAATCCACAACTATACCTCTTTATTTAATGTTATCACGTTAACTGATCATTTTGTTTTATAACAAAATCAACTTTACTTTTTCAGCGCTTCCAGCGTCTCCGCCAGGGTCTTGCTGTCTTCCACGTTCAGCACGCTGTCAGCAGGGTAAACTTTTTTACTTTAATACAAAGTTTATTGTAGATGTCGTATTTCTCCCCAGGGTCAGTGTCGTAGATATTTCAGAATAACCATTCTTTATTGCATAAACGGTCACGCTATCGCATACTTTACTGAAATCCAAAATGTTGTCCCCTGCATCTTTGTTTATGAACACCGAATCGATTGGGATATTGCTAATATTAAAAACACCCTGCGAACTGCTGTAGGCATTGACCCGTGATGAGGAAACATCTTCGATATTTATGAATAGCGGCTCGGTGAATTTAAAGGTGGAGTCGTTTCGGCTGATGACGCACTCGGACATATAATGACCCGATGCCAAAGGGACGCCGTCGGCATTGTTGCCGTCCCAGACCACGGAGTGCACACCTTCTATACAAGCCTGGTCGACAAGTGTTTTAACAGCTTGGCCGCTTTGCTTTACTATCAATGTTGTGTGACTACTACCTGCCAGTGAGTATTTGAACATTGTACTTGTATTTAAGGGGCATGGATAGCAAGGATTTAGGACATCTTTGAATTCTGGCGAAGGTCCCAATAAAATTGGTCCGTAGTAATATCTGGTGCCATCAAAAGTTACTAAACATAATCTATAAAAATATATCTGTAACGAATTTACCGATAGATCATTATACGAATAATTAACAACAGAATTTGTCGTTCCAGATGCCGATAACTCCTTTATAGCTACAAATCCAGAATCGGCCAACAATGACTTCTCAATTACCCACCGTCCCGCACTCCCCTCCCATATAGTTTGCCAACTCAACCGGACGCCATCTGTTATTCTTATAGCGGTAAAGTATGTTAAACTGCATGGCGATGATTTTACGCTCTTTACCATAACCGGCGCAAAATAATATTTAACCTTGATGGCAACACTGTCTATCGGAGTCCCGGAAGAATCAACCACCGTGCCTGTGATCATCGTAGCTTGAGCCGGCAGAACTGGCGGTGCTACCGGGTCGCCTTTTTTGCCACAGCCGACAATAAGCAGTATCCACATGGCGCCAAATATGTAAACAGATCTATTCACAATATACTTCTATTGTAATATTTTCACCTTCCGAGCTTCTTGCTCCTATTAAACTTTCTTCAACGCTTCCAGCGTCTCCGCTAAAGTCTTGCTGTCCTCCACGTTCAGCACATTGACCTCAGGGGCAATACGTTTGATAAGCCCTTTCAACACCCGGCCCGGGCCGCATTCTATCATGGTGCTTACGCCCAGCTCGGCCATCTTTTTAACGGACTCCTCCCAACGCACCGGCTTTTTCACCTGCTCGATCAACAATTCCTTGATGGTGGCCGGGCTTTGCACCGGCTCGGCCGAAACGTTGGCTATCACCGGACAGGCCGGTTCTTTGATTATAACCTGGTTCAGCGCCCGGCGCATGCCGTATTGGGCAATGTCCATCAACTCCGAATGGAAAGCCCCTGAGACCTCAAGCTGGACGGCCCTTTTGGCACCCTTGGCCTTGGCCAGTTCCATGGCCTTCTCTATAGCCTTGACCTCGCCGGAGATCACCGTCTGTTCGGCCGAATTGAAGTTGGCGGCCTCCACGATGCCGGCCTCCCGGGCCTGGTGGCAGATATTCTCCACCTCTTTGGGTTCCAGCCCGATGATGGCAGCCATGGTGCCGGGCTGGATCTCGCCGGCGATGGCCATCAGCGAGCCGCGGATGCGGACTAATCTGACGGCGTCCTCAAAGGCCAGGGCTCCGGCCGCCACCAGGGCGGAATACTCTCCCAGGCTGTGCCCGGCGGTGTAATCAAACTTGATGCCCTCTTTCTCCATCAGCCGGAAGGCGGCGATGGAATGGATCAGGATGGCCGGCTGGGCGTTGTGGGTCATCCGCAGTTCGGCCGGGGTGCTCTCGAAACAGATCTTGGTGATGTCGAATTTCAGGGCCTCATTGGCCTTCTCATAGATCTCCTTGGCTATGGGATGGTTGTCGTAAAGATCCTTTCCCATGCCCACATACTGGGCGCCCTGCCCGGGGAATATAAAAGCTAATTTTGACATATTCACCTCTTGATTATTTTATTTGGACGCAGACGCCATCGGCCATAGTCGGCAAACGTATAAGCTTGCTATGGCGTCGGACGATTAACGCGGATTTTTCTTAAGGATATCTCACTGGTATCATTACCCACACTTCAACTGGCCTTTTATCAACAGCAATAGCTGGGGTGAACAGATAACCGTATAAACAATTCACTGCAGCGCTATCCAAGTCGATAGATCCCGATGATCTTGAGATCACCACATCATCAACTAAACCATTATAAGTAACCTTGCCTTTTAAATACACGTGGCCGGTATCTGATCCATAATAATTCAATGGGGCTGTCCGTATAAGTTCCGGGTGTATCTCGATTGCTCTAGCTGTATCCGTTGTATCTGTAGCCAAACTGCAGGCAATAAAGGCATTTGTTAATTTTGCCACAGTATCAAGCGAAGCAATAAAATCACCTTCCGCCACAGGGATTGCCGCACAGTATTTAGCTTTCCATTCAATACCCTGTCTTTCCCTTAACCAAACAACCACAGTTGCAGTGTCGGATATTGTATAAGTTGTTAATGCAACAATATAGTCCGTCCTATTTGTTATTGACCAATCCAACAATTGTTTGTTTGTAACAAAGGAAATATTGTCAATTTTGCTGGCATAGCAAGATAACAAACGGTGTCGAAAACTATCGTATATTTCATCATTCGTCGTGCTATCCTTAGCCGCAACGTATACGCCTACTTTATATAAATTTGTACTACCATAAATTACCGGGTTATCCTTACTACAACTAATCGATAAAAGACTTACTGCAACAAACAAAAAACCTGTTTTTATAATACTGTGCATTTTGGCCCTTTATCTGATAATCACTATGGATTGCTTCATCTGCCCAGCAATGATGTCTCCTCTATTAGACCCTGTGGTATAATTGACAAAAGATGACAGTGGAGGTAAACTACCTAAAAATCTGTCACATCCGACAAAGGGCTGAAGAAGTCTATCCC
>JAGVNJ010000044.1 GCA_020053305.1 Candidatus Edwardsiibacteriota bacterium
GCGGGAGTAACTCCCACTGTAATCAACAAGGCTATACTGACAATTCACGACACGCATTCATCCACGGGTAGAACCCGTGGTCTTCTGCGCCTTTGATAAATGATATACTCCCAATATCCCGCCAAAAACAATTGCTATCGCTTTTAGAGCTTTTCTTTTTTCTTGCGTCATCGTCATAATCAACATCCTCAATCCGTGTTATCCGTGTGAAATTAGGCTCTGTCGGCGAATCTTGGATAATCCATTCCAAACCGCCATTTATGGTAAAACTTCAGGGATAGGAAGATGGCAAAAAGTATCGGGATGAACACCGGGAACAGGATACCGGAAAGAACGACCAGCATCAGCGAGCCGGCCTGGTAGGATAGCATGGTCCAGCGCATATTGGCCGAGATCACGGCCATCACGAACAGCGGCAGGGCCGCCCCGGCCGCCGCCAGGCAGAGATAGTCTTTAAATTGGATTGACAGCAGCAGGCTGCCCAGCATCACGGCCAGGGCCAGCCAGCGGGTGGCTTTTATGCCCATAAAGACCCCGGTGGTGATATTGCCGGTGGTCTTGTCCGAGCCGTAGTCAGGAATGGTGGTGTTCAGGTATACTGCCGAGACCGCCAGCACATAGGGCAGGGAGAACAACCACACATTGGCAGTGTCATGGCCGGAAGAGATCCAGCCGGCGGCAAAAGCCAGCAGGCCGTACCCCAGGCCGTTGGCCAGCATGTCTATGAAAGGTTTGGCCTTGAACTTGAACGGCGGCACCGAATACAGCAGCCCCAAAATACCGGACAGTATGATGATGATCCCGAACAGCATTGAGAACTTCCAGAAACCGACGGCTATGGCCCCCAGAAAAAGTACTATAGCCTCAATAATGATGATTATTTTACTGACATAGCCCTCGGCCACCAGGAACAATTTTTTATTTAGCCGGTCGGTCTCCACGTCGAATATCTGGTTGACTATGTAGATCGCCCCCATCAAGCCGCTGTATATCAGCATGGCCAGCCAGAATTCCCCGGGCAGTTTAAGGGTAATCGAGAGATGCCCCTGCGCCCGGTAATAGCCCACCAACAGCATGGTCCAGGCCGGAACCAGCAGGATGGGACGCAGGATAAAAAAATAATCCAGGATATTTGACTTTTTATCAGACATTTTTATTTTTTCAGCACTAAACTGTCCGGAGAGGTTCCGTCCACCCGAACCATCCGGACCTTGGCGGCGCTGTCGCTGATCTCGATCTGGCAGTAATGCAGGCTGGACTCGGCATGAAAGGTGGAGTCGCCGGGATTGACTTCGTAAAGCGGCGCCCCGCCCCCGCCGGTGATGATGTAGTTGATCCCGCCCCGCCTCTGCCTTTCGTAAAAATGCTCGTGCCCGCAGAAGACTACGTCCACCTGGTTGTGCCGGAACAGCGGCTCCAGGTTCTCCAGGATGTTTTTATCGCTGCCCCGCTTGCCTGAGGAGAATGTCTGGCGGTGCTGAACGACGAACAGCCATTTGTATTTCGGCCGGGATATTTTCAGTTCGGCCGCGACCCATTGGTACTGCGGGCTGCCCGGGGAGAAATCCTCCTCGGTGTTTAGCATGACAAAATGAGCCTTCAGATAATCGAAGGAATACCACTGTTCGTTGCCCGGCAGGGCGAAAAGTTTCAGGTAGTTGTCGGCCGTCCTCTCGTGGTTGCCGATCACGGTCAGCAGGGGGATGAAGGAGGAAAAAGACCGGCTGGCGTCGAAGAACTCCTGCCACTGGCTCCAGATCCGCCCGTCCTGGATGTAATCGCCGGTGTGGATAAGGAACTCCGGATTGTATTGGGTTATGGCGGCGATCACCTTTTTGTGCTGTTCCGGAAAGGTCCGGGTGTCGCCGTAGATGACGAAATTAAAATCCCGCTGTACTTTGGGTGCGGTTTTAAAACTGCAGATCGGGGCGGCTAGGTTCAGCAATTGATAGTAGTAGCGGGTATCCGGCTTGAGGTCCTTTATCCGCAGGTGGTGCAGGGTCCCGGCCTGGTCGTCCCGCAGGATGTAGTTCACCCTGCCCTTGGGCCCGTAAGCCAGCTTGCCTGAAACAGGGATGGTGGTCTCCCAGCTGACGGTCATGGTGGTCCGGGGGTCGTCATCCCAGGACAGGTAGGGGCCTTTTTGGGTCTCGGTCCGGGGTTGTTTCCCGAACGATCCGGCCAGGGCCAGAGTGACCAGTCCGGCAAAGAATGCGGCGGCTAAAATTTTCTTTTTCATTTTAAAATGTTTTAATGTTATGTATCTGTTGCGGTTATCTGATTATAGCAACCCCTTTTTATTATGTCAAGCAAAGGATTTACTGTATTGCGGAACATTAAAGATATGCGGAATATTAAAGACACGGAACATTAAAGATATTGACTAACCATCGATCGATATGTTATCATTACCTTACTTTGCGGGCCCTTAGCTCAACGGTTAGAGCAGCGGACTCATAATCCGTTGGTTCCGGGTTCAAATCCCAGAGGGCCCACCAGTTTGACTACCTGCTTGACAGTAGTCCGCCGCCCTATCTGCCGGTGCGCAGGCGGAAGGCGGGCACCAGAAATATTCAAGGGACGATTATATTTGATCGTCCCTTTGTTCTTTGACCTCTCCCCTACCCGATTCGAAAGAAAACAAGTATGTTTTCTCTGTGCAGGCTCTAATCCCCGGCTAAGTTTGTTTTAAAAAAGTTGCCATAATTTCTTTCAGGGTCCCAGCCATCAGTGGAGCGGTATTGCTGCAGCTCCGAAAAAGCATTCAGTGGGTTATTGGCTTATGGCCGGTTCTGGTTCAGTGAATGCCGGAGCAAACGCCCGGCTTACCGCGCAACTGGGCGGAAAAGGTTTCCTTCGCTTGAACGTTATATAGTCATGCTCAGGACATGCTTTTGTTACTTTTCTGGCCCACAGAAAAGTAAGGCAAAATGACTGTCCCTTTCTATCCACTTTCTCTTTGAAGAGAAAGTTGCAAAGCATGTTCTGAGTATTCTTTTATATGACTAGCGAAGGAAGAACCTGTCGCTATACCTCTGCCCGGAAGCCTTAATATTGATGGCCTCCCCGCCTTGGCGGGGTTTACGGCCTTCTTTGTTCAGCAGCAGAGCTAATGCGACACCCACCTAAAGTGCTGATTGGAGCTGATGGGCAAGGTGAAGGTAAATACAAGAAGGGATTGTATGCAATGGCCTATTAGACGGCGGACCAGCCGTCGCCGGGCAAACACACCTCTGCCGGCCGAAAATCCCAGAGGGCCCACCAGACTTCGCCATAGAGATAATGATATCAACCGGCTACGTATGGCAAGCCAGACTATATGATAACCAGTTCATTGGTTACCGGAATACAGAAAAGGCGGATATTTATTTTACAAATCTCCGCTTTTGCATTTTCAATTATGATTTTTCAAGTATTTCACCTTATATTCCCACATAAGGGATTCAGGATCCGAATAAAGTTTGGTACTTATAACATTGCCATATTTACTTATTAGATCTAAGCTATCAAGATTTTCCAATAATCGTTTCCCCTCATAGTCACCATTATAATATCGCCGGTGAATTTCATCCATCCCATCAACAAAAACATTTCCCAATCTAAAAAGCGGCGCTGCCGGTTCCCAGAAAGGGTATGCTTCTCCGTCGGGTAATATTGTATAGCTGCACATAAGATTTATTTGCGCATCTTCCGTCCGATTTTTGTCAAATGATGATCCTGCCGTCTTGCACGCTTTATTTTTACCATCCATCGTCAGGCCATTCAAAACATTTTTACAAACAATGCCTTCTTCCCATAAGAAAATGTTTGTCGGGAGTAAATCGGCATGAGCGATAAGTCCTTCGCGAGTGGGCCTATCTTCAGGATGACTTAGTTGATGACCAACCGGATCGATAATATGAGCCGGGAGTTTCCCCCGATCTAAATCCAGACCGAAATGGTTAAATTTATCCATGAGCAGGGGCAGATCAGAGCCGATTTTTCTGTGAAGCCATATGACGGGCCGTAGCTTAATACCTGCATTTTGCAAAATGGGAAGAGCTTTCTCTATGTCCCGATAAGCCCCTTTTCGACCTGCAAACCAATCGTGCGTTTCACCAATGCCGTAAAATGAGAATTGAAGTTCTTTAATTCCAACTTTATGCAATTTATCCATTACTTTGGAATCTTGCGTTATTGCCGACAAATTACTTACTAAGCTGTCACCCTTTTTGCATTTGGTCCAGTGTTCCTTTATATAGATAACCAAACTGTCCCAATCTTTTATCAACAAGGGGTCATGCATGAGACACCAAGGGCACATGACAAATTCCGAAAGCGTTGACTTGTTGATTTCTTCCAGCAAAATTACGGATTCTCTGTAGCTAAGCCGCCTTATTGGATTGGGTATTTTAGAATAACAATGACGGCATTTATTATTGCAGGCAACGGCTACAAAATCCACTGTAAAATATTTGGGATACATTTCCCACTCTCTCCATTGGAAATAGCTACTGGGTTGCGGCATATATTTCGCAAATCAATCCACCGGTAGCTGGCTTTGTTTCTTTGTAGCTTCAACAATTATATTTCTCGCCCGCCGATGAACGTCTTCTCCACCTTTATCTTATGGATCTCATCCGGCTTCACCTTGAAGATATCCTCCGGAAAACAGATAAGATCAGCCGCCTTGCCCGGCTCCAGCGTCCCTTTCCAGCCCTCATCTCCCGAAGCATAGGCCGCATCCACGGTATAGGCTTTTAGCGAATCCCACAATGATATTTTATTAGTTGGATAGAACGACGGACGGTCGGCCGGGATCCTCTGCCGGGTGACGGCCGCCTGGATGGCCCAAAACGGGTTGGGCTTCTCTATGGGGCAGTCAGAGCCGAAGACCATCCTGGCCTTATTCCTGGACAGATCGCCGAACGGGTAAGCATAGGCTCCCCGCTCTCCCCAGTATCTTTCTATGAGATCCAGATCGGACGGGCAGTGGATGGGCTGCACCGAGGCGATGATGCCCAACTCCTTGAATCGGGCGATGTCATCTGTTTGCACCAGCTGGCAGTGCTCAATCCGGTGCCGCAAATCTTTATTGAAATCCTTAGCCTTCTGGAAGGTATCCAACGCCAGGCGATTGGCGGCATCGCCGATGGCGTGAATGGCGCAGGCCAGCCCGTTCTGCGAGGCCTTGGTTATCAGGGCCAGCAGTTCCCCGGGCGGAACGGTGTTCATGCCCAAGGAGGCGCTGTTGCGATAGGGCTCCAGCATCAATGCCGTCTGGGAGCCCAGCGACCCGTCGACAAAGAGCTTTACCCCTCCGATCTTCAAATTCCTACCCCCGAAGCCGCTTTTTATCCCGGCCGAGACCAGCCCGTCCAGCGCTTTGATATTATGGTAAAGTGTTCCTCGCAAAAATAGTTTATTCTGCATCAACAAAGACTGCAGAATATTGAATTCCTCCACCCCCTCCATGGTATGGAAACCGGTCAGGCCCATTTTGGCGAACATTTTCTGGCCCTGGATCACAGCCTGGGAATATTCTTCAACTGACGCTTTGGGAGCCAGGCGATAGTAGTGATTGGCCGCTTCCTCCCGCAGCAGGCCGCTGGGCCTGCCTTTGGCGTCGCGCTCGATGGCGCCGCCGGGGATATCCGTGGTCTGGGAATGGATGTCCAGGGCCACCATGGCTGACGAATTGAGCCAGATGGTGTGCCAATCTTTGCTCCACAGCATGACCGGATTGTTGATGGACACCGTGTCCAGGTCCTGGGCTGTCGGCAGGCGGCCGCCGGTCCAGATATTCTTGTTCCAGCCGCCGCCCAAGACCCACTGGCCAGGCGCTTTCCCGGTGACATACCTGGCCACCGCCTGCAGGCATTCCTTGATGGACCGGATGCCGTCCAGATCCGGCTGGGAGGCCAGAAGCGAATAATTGCAGAAATGGGTGTGGCAGTCGGTGAAGCCCGGCAGGACCACGCTCCCTTTCAGGTCGATGACCTCCGGTTTTAGGGCCTTGTATTTTCCCAATATCTGGCTGTTGCCGCCCACACCCAGGATCATTCCGCCCCCGGCATCGCAGGCCAGGGCCTTGGCCCTCTGCCGGCCCTTCATGGTGTAAATGTCGGCGTTGATGATCACTGTTATAGCTTTCTTCATCTATTCGCCTTTCGCTTGATAATGTTCCCAGCGGTCCAGCAGCCTCTGCAGTTCCTGCTTGTTGCCGTCAAACTCGTTCATCAGCCCCTTCATTTTCTCGCCGTTCTTGTAAATATCGGGATCGGCCAGGCCGCCGGAGGGCGATTCCAAATGCCTCTGCCGGGATTCTAATTTTGCGATGCGGTGCTCCAGCTCGGAGATCAACCTCAGCCGCTTGCGTTCCTCGGCTACCTCCCGGGCCTTGCGCCGTTTGGCCTCCTGCCAATCGACCTTTTCCTCGCTGGCCGGTTCGGGCTTGGGATCATTGCCGGCAGCCTGGCCAGATTGGCGGTCCAGCTCTTTTTTATACAGAAAGTCGGAGTAATTTCCGGAATAGACCTTTATCGCCTGGTCGGCCACCTCGATGATGGTGTCCACCACCTGATCTATGATATAGCGGTCGTGGGTCACCAGCACCACCGTACCCTTGAACTCTTTCAGGGCCTGCTCCAGCACCTCCTTGCCCTTCAGGTCCAGGTGGTTGGTGGGCTCGTCCATTATCAGCAGATTGGCCGGCAGCAGCAAGGTGCAGCACAGGGCCAGCCGGGCCTTCTCCCCTCCGGACAGCACTTTGACCGGCTTGAAGACATCGTCACCGGAGAACAGAAAGGCGCCCAGGATGGTCCGCACCCGGCCCGGTGTCTCGGTGGGGATCACCGATTCCACCTGTTCCATCACCGTCTTCCCGGGGTCCAGCATCTCGGCGGTGTGCTGGGCAAAATAGGCCAGGCTGATGTTGGGATACAGGTTCTTCTGGCCCCGGGTGACCTCCTCCATCCCGGCCATCATCTTCAGCAGGGTGGTCTTGCCCGCCCCGTTGACCCCCAGAAGACCTATCTTGTGGCCCTTCTCCACCAGGAAGTCGATGTCCTTGAGCACCACCTTGTCGCCGTAGCATTTGGTCACGTTGGACAGCTCCAGCATCCGCCGCCCGCAGTGGGGCGCCTCCGGCAGCCCCAGCCGGAAGCTGCGCCGGCTCTGGGGTATCTCTATCCGCTCCGACAGCAATCGTTCCAGCATCTTCTCCCGGCTGTGGACCATGGCCCGTTTGATGAAGTTGCCCCTCCAGCGGGCGATGAACTCCCGGATATGCTCGATCTCCTTGGCCTGCTCCTCCTTCTGCTTGACCAACAGTTCCCGGCGCCTCTCCTTCTCCTCTAGGTAGCCGGAGTAATTGGTGTGATAGAGCGAAAAGCGCCCCAAGTCCAGCTCGTAGATCTTCTTTATGGTCCGGTCGATGAAATAGCGGTCGTGCGAGATCACCACCATCGAGCCCTTGAAGCTTCTGAGATAGCCTTCCAAAAAATCCATCGATTCGATGTCCAGGTGGTTGGTGGGCTCGTCCAGGAACAGATAGGACGGCTCCTCCAATAAAAGCTTGGCCAGGGCCAGCCGCATCTTCCAGCCTCCGGAGAAATTCTCCACCGGCTGGTCCAGGTCGGACGGCCCGAAACCTAGCCCCTGCAGCACCGATCGGACTCGGGTCTCCAGCAGGTAGCCGTCGAAACCCTCGAACATCTGGTGCAACTCGCCGTAACGTTCCACCACCGGGGCCAGTTCCGGGTCATCCTGATCCATGGTGGACATCAGACTGGAGAGCTGGTCTATCTCCTCATGGATGGAACGCTGGTCGGCAAAGACCGACAGCGCCTCTTCCAGTACCGTGCGGCCCGATAGCACCACTTCCTCCTGGGGCAGATACCCGGTGCGCATGCCTTTGGAGCAGGCCCTCCGGCCCTGGGTGGGAGCCATCAGCCCCAGGGCCACCTTGAACAGGGTGGTCTTGCCGGCCCCGTTGGGGCCCACCAGGGCGATCCTCTCGTTAAGACCGATATTCCATCCCAGATTCTTGAAAAGGGCCTTATCGCCAAAGGATACGTTTATATTGGAAAGCTGGATCATAGTATTGATTTTACCATAAAACACAAGTCGATTGCAAAGGGCTTGACTTTTTGTCTCTCAGGGTTGATAATTGGGTTGATGATCAAAGGAATGGACATGAAATATTTTAAAATCTCCCTGTTATTAATTTCGGCACAACTACTCTCGGCCGGATTTGTTTTCGCCGGGACCGTCCCGCCGGATTCCACCATCTTCCCGGGGCAGACTGGAATTACGTTGATAAATTCCCTGATCTCGGCTTATAAATCCACCACCAACCTGGGCTATAATTTGGGCCGTGATACCATGTATGGCGTAATAGACAAGGATAGCACAGATAGTCTTGAATGTGTCTATAGCGGTTATATGATATCAATGATAAAAACGGGGTCCTATGTAGATTCAACAAATCGAGCTTGGGCATTACATAACGACATAAATTGTGAGCATACCTGGCCTCAGAGCAAGCTGTCATCCAGTACTGCCGAAGCGGACCTGCATCATCTTTTTCCAACGGAGATGCTGGTTAACAGCGACAGAGGGAACTATCCATTCGGCGATATCGTGGATAATCAAGCCACATATTGGTATCGCAACAATATACGCACAACGACCATACCATCCTCTAATATCGATGAATATGCAGAGTATCTCTCTGGAGTAAAATTTGAGCCACGGGAGATCCAAAAGGGGAATACTGCACGGGCTATGTATTATGTTCTCACCTTCTGGCAGCAAAATTTTATTGATTCGATCTGGTGGACCGGCCAGAGGGACGTCCTCTACAGCTGGCATGTCAATGACCCGGCCGATGCCCGGGAGATAGCCCGCACCAAGAAGATCGCCACCTATCAGCAAGGCAAGGTCAATCCCTTTGTATTGGATAGTACTTTGATCCGCCGGGCCTACTTTCCGGCCCTGGGAGTAACCGGCAAACCTCAGATCAACATAGCCGGCAGAAACAGATTGTACCAGAATAAGCCCAATCCCTTCCGGGACCGGACCATCATAAGTTATTCCCTTTCTTCGCCGGGCCAGGCCCGGATCGAGATCTTCAACCTGCTGGGACAGGCTGTCAGGACCATAGATGCAAATGAAGCCGCTTCGGGCAGATATGAATTGGAATGGAACGGCGCCGATCAGGCCGGCAGAATGCTTCCGCCGGGAGTATATTTTTACCGGCTTTCGGTCGAAAATATAACAATAGACTTGAAACGAATGGTAATGTTGAAATGACAAAAGGGCCGGTTTACCGGCCCTTTTCGTTTTGGTCTGTTCAATTTAGAAGAGATCCCTGCGGGACAGCATTCTTTTAATGCCCGACTGTACCACATCCAGCTCGGCCGAGGCGCAGGTCCTGTCCAATCCCCGGACCCCGTAGAAATTCCTGTTCAAGGGCCGCCAGAACTCAGGCTCGCTCCGGCCGAAGATGGCGAAGGTGGGGGTGCCCAGCGCCGCTGCCAGATGCATCACCCCGGTATCGTTACAGACCATCAGCCTCAGCGGTTTCATCACCGAGGCCAGCTGGCGGATGTTCAGCCCGGACAGCGTCTTGATTTCGCTCTTCACTAACCCCAAAAATCTCTCCCCCAGTTCATCCTCCCCCGGACCCCAAAAGACCGCCACCTGAAACCCGAACTCCTTGATCAGCCAGTCGGCCAGGGCCGCGTAATTCTGATGCGGCCAGCGGTTGCAGACATTATAGGCCCCCAGGTGGATGCCCACCGTCCGCTCCGGCATGATATGATTGTTGTAAAGGATGTCCCGGCCCTGCTCCTCCTCCTGGGGCGATAGGGCGCAGCTCTCTCCCATATCTTTGGTCCTGACGTTCAGATATTCCAGGATCCTCAGGTTGCGGCGGGTCTCGTGAACCCGCTCCCCGTAGCCGGGAGCCAGCAGGTTATAAAACAAATTTGGCCTGACCCCTGGAAAGGGGTTTTCGGCCGAGCCCAGAATATATTTGGCCCCGGTAAGACGGGCCAAAATATCGCTGGACAGCGAATGGGATATGGTATTGAGCACCACCGCCAGACCGTAGCCCTGCCTTAATCCCTTCCACAGCCTCCACAGTTTGGCCGGAGAGGCCTGATAAAGCTTTTCCGGGAAGATCAGTATCCGGTCGATGTCGGGGTGATGCTCCAGCACCCGGTAGGTGTACTGCCGGGCCACCACTGTGATCTGGGCTTTGGGCAGGGACTGCCGGATGGCTCTGAAGGCCGGGGTGGACAACAGCAGGTCGCCCAGCTGGTCATGCTGGCGGATCACTATCACCCGTTCGATCAGCGACAGGTCCACCTCGCCGGGTTGGTAGCGGCGGTCAGACAGCAGCTTTCCCAGAATCCTCAGGAGGTCCGTCTTGATATATTTCTCAAGGGATGGCAGCCTCATAGCGCTATTGGCTGGCCTCCTATTTGTTGAATTGGATATTGTACAGTTTCCAGTACAGGCCCCGGCCCTCCAGCAATTCCTGGTGCTTTCCCATCTCCACGATCCGGCCCTGGTCCATTACCGCTATCCGGTCGGCCCGCTGGATGGTGGACAGGCGGTGGGCGATGACGATGGCGGTGCGGTTGGACATCAGGCGATCGATGGCCTGCTGCACCAGCACCTCCGATTGGGCGTCCAGGGCCGAGGTGGCCTCGTCGAAGATCAGGATCGGCGGGTTCTTCAGGATGGCCCGGGCGATGGATATCCGCTGGCGTTCCCCGCCGGAAAGCCGGACGCCCCGCTCCCCGATGACCGTCCGGTAGCCCTCCGGCATCTGGGACACGAACTGATGGGCGTTGGCGGCCCGGGCGGCCTCCTCCACCTGCTGTTGGGTGGCCTCCCGCTTGCCGTAGGCGATATTGTTGAATATGGTGTCGTGGAACAGAATGGTCTCCTGGCCCACTATGCCCATCAGCTGGCGCAGCGATTTCGAGTCCAGCTCCCGCAGGTCCTTCCCATCCAGGTAGATCGCCCCCCTGATGGGATCGTAGAACCGCGGGATCAGGTCCACCAAGGTGGATTTACCGGCCCCCGACGGCCCCACCAGGGCCAGCATCTCACCCCGCTTGATCTCCAGGTCGATGCCCCTGAGGACCAGCTCCGGGGCATGGCCGGTTGTTTCCGGGACGATTGCCGGATTGGGGCTGTAGGCAAAATCCATCTGCTCGAATTTTATGGATTGACGGAATTCATCCACCACGGCAGCTCCGGGCCGGTCGATGACCTCCGGGGCCTGATCCAGCAGGCTGAATATCCGCTCCGAGGCCGCCAAGCCCTGCTGCACCGTGGAATTGACGCTGGCCAGTCCGTTGAGCGGCTGGATCATGGAGAAGGCCGCCGCCAGAAAAACGAAGAACCTCTCAGGGCTGAGGGCCTGGGCCCCGGCGATGTAATCCTTGGCCACCCAGATGATCAGCACCCCCACCGCCGCCCCCAGATATTCGGTCAGGGGTGAGGACAGGGCGGACATGGTCTCAAAACGGAAGATGGTCCGGTAATAATCCCGGTTGTATTTGATGAATTTCTGCTTCTCGTATTCCTCGGCGGCAAAGGTCTTGACCAGCCGGATACCGGCGATGGTCTCGGTCACCACCGCGGTCAGGTCGGCGATCCTCTCCTGCAGCTGCCGGCCCCTTTTCCTCAGGCGGCGCCCGATGAGGGTGATCAACAGCAGGCAGCCCGGCAGCACCAGCATGGCGATCAGCGACAATTTCCAGGCCGCGATCACCACGATGGCCAGATAGACCAGCACCTGGAGCGACTGCCGGACGATGGACAGCGACCCCTCGGTGATGGCACCCCGCACCATGTTGACGTCGTTGGTCAGCCGGGAGACCACCTGCCCCACCTTGTTGCGCTGGAAATATCCCAGCGACAGCTGCTGGAGATGGCCGTACATCTGGTTGCGGATATCCATGGTGATGTGCTGTTCGATATGAACCGTCAGCAGGCGCTGCAGGTAGTTGAACAGGTTCTTGACGAAGAACACCGCCAGTATTATCCAGCAGAGCTTGGCGATCCCGGAGATCCGTCCCCCGCTGGACAGCCACCACAGGAACCAGTTCTTGATCTGCTCCAATGAACCGCCAAAATCTGAGGACAGGTCCATCTTTACCGCCTGCTGGGAGACCTGCTCCGGCTGGCTGAAAAGCACCTTCATGAACGGGGCGATCACCCCCAGCGAAGCCCCCGAGAACAGGGCCAGAAACATCATGCAGATAATGGACAGGGTGAACTGTTTTTTGTATGGCGCCAGGTAACTCAACAGGCGCAGATAAAGACGCATAATATTTCTTGACCTTATGGATTATTTGTGATATTTTTGAGATATGGATATTCTATCGCCGCCCAAAACGGCCCGGGGCCATTTCAAGAATTATTTGCTAACCGGCCTGGTAGCCATACTGCCGGTGGGGCTGACCGCCTATCTCTGTTGGCTGCTGTTCAAATGGAGCGGCCGGCTGTTCGGCGAACTGCTGCTCTACATCCCCTACCTCCAGACCCTTCCCCAGCTCGCCCGATGGGGCATCGGCTTTATTTTGTTGGTCGGGCTGGTCTACCTGGTGGGTCTGCTGGCCTCGCATCTGCTGGGAAGGCGTCTTCTTAGATTCTGGGAAAATATTTTGACCAGGATCCCCCTGGTCAGGATAATCTACGGCACCACCCGGCAGTTCACCGATAACTTCTTCACCAATAAATACGCCTTTCGCGAAGTGGTGGCTGTGGAATACCCCCGCCCTGGCACCTATGCCTTGGGCTTTCTTACCTCGGAGGTCCTGTGGGATATGGAGGATAATCAAAAAGGTTACTCGGTATACCTGCCCAACACCCCCAACCCCGCCGGTGGACGGGTGATGATTGTCCCCCTGGAGCGGCTGTTCCGGGTAAGCCTCACGGTGGAGGAAGCCATAAAACTCATAGTTTCGGGGGGCATGGTCTCGCCCCAGGATCTGAAAATACTGCCCTCCCTGGACCAAGATGTCTGATATTCTGAAATCCTTACATAATTATTTCTATCGCCGGCCGGAGCTGTCCCATCATCAACTGCAGGCCCTGCTGACCCGGGCCATGCAGCGCCAGGTCCTCTCCAAGGAAGAGGGGTCCATGATGCGGCGGATTCTCAACCTGGCCGACACCCCGATATCCGCGATCATGATACCCAAATCCCAGCTGGTGTGCCTGGAGGCCTCGGCCACCATGGGGCAGATCGTGGACTCTTTTTTAAAATGGGGATTCTCGCGCCTCCCGGTATATGACACCGATCGGGATAATATCATCGGAATTATACACGTTAAGGAACTGCTGCGTTTCTGGCACCATCCGGCCAAAAACATAAGGGCCGTGGAATTCATTCGTCTGCCCAATTTTTTCCCCCAGACTATGAAAGTGGCCCAGGCCCTGTCGGAATTCCAAAAACGCAATATCTCCATTGCCGTCACCATGGATGAATACGGCATCCCTTCGGGGATGATCACCACCGAGGACTTGGTGGAACAGATTGTCGGGGAGCTTTATGACGAGTATAACGTGGAGCTCAGGCACTATCGGCTGATGGAGAACGGCGAATATCTGATGGAGGCCTGTATCCCCTTGGAAAAATTTCAGAAGCTGTTTAATTTAAACCTGGAAAGCCAGGCCCACACCCTGTCGGGGTATGTCCTGGAAAAACTGCAACGGATCCCCCTGCCCGGAGAAAAATTTCGCATTCACCATTTGGACTGCGCCGTGGAGGAGGGCACCCCGTCCAAACTAAAAAAGCTGGTTATCCGTAACAAACACGCATAATCGGAGCCCTGGGATATTCTTCGACAAGCTACTCAACGGGGCCGGCATCGCCGGAGGCATCATCCTGCAAGGGCAGGCTCGTCCGGTAAAGGCTCCGGTCCCCCCTCCATCTTATCGAAAGCCACCTCCTCCTGCACCCCATGGTTCGGTATCTGATCCTTCCTCAGTTCGGCATCTATCTCCTGGTCTATCTTTTCCCGCTCCTCTTCCTTTTCCTTAAGATATTCTTCCAATTCCTCAATTTTTGGTAGGTCCGAGAGGGTGGCCAGGCCGAAATACCGCAGGAACTCCGGGGTGGTGCCGTACAGTATCGGCTTCCCGGGGCGCTCGTCACGGCCCACCACCGCCACCAAGTTGCGCTCGGCCAGGGTGGACATCACCCCGTCGACATTGACCCCGCGGATGGCCTCCATGTCGCCCCTGATGATGGGCTGCTTGTAGGCTATGATGGCCAGGGTCTCCAGGGCCGCCGCCGTCAGCCGGGATGCCCTTTTGCCCCGGAAAAGTTCCTGAATCCATTTGGCGTATTCCGGGCGGGTGTATATCTGGTATCCGCCGGCCACCTCCACCAGGGAAAAGCTGTGGCCGTCGCGCTCGTATTCAACCTTAAGTTCGGCTATCAGCTGCCGGAGTATTTTTTGGTCTATCTCCCCCAGCAGGGACTTCAATTTTGACGGAGCTATCGGCGTGTCGGTGGCGAACAGCAGGGCCTCTATCACCCTTTTGGCTTCATTTCTATCCATTAAGCATGTCCTTTATTTTCGCTTCCGGTTGTATTTTGAATATAATGCTTGACTTTCATATGAATGATATGATATTTTTATATCTTTGTAAAGCATAAAATTATCAACAACATATAAAATTTGGAGGAATTAACGTGGCAGAGATCAAAAAGGCGCTTAAGAAGAAAAAAAGTTCGGTGACAAAAAGAGCCCGCCAGGCTTTGGCCCGCAGAAAAAGCAATTCGGCCGTGAAATCCAAGATGCGCAAAGTGGTGAAAAAATTCAAGGCCGACGGGAAAAGCCCCGAACTGCTATCATCGGCCTATTCCGAGATAGATACGGCCGCCAGGAAAGGCACCATCCACAAAAGAACCGCCGCCCGCCAGAAATCACGCTTGGCAAAGGCCTTAAATAAAAAGTGATCCGGATAAATATACCGCTATTTTATAAAAGAATCGTCCCGAAGCAATTCGGGACGATTCTTTTTTAGGTTAGGAACTGTTATTTTGATTTTATAATGTGCGGCGTCAGGAATATCAGGATCTCCCGCTTGGCGGTGGAGGTGGTGGTCGACCTGAACAAGGCCCCGATGATCGGGATGTCCATCAAGATCGGAATTCCGCTCTGGGCCTTTCCGGCTTTGGTCTGCAACAATCCGCCGATCACCGCCGTCTCCCCGTCGTTCAGCACGATCTGGGTGGTGGCCTCGTTGGTCAGGATGACTACGCCGCCCAGGATTGTAGCCGTGGGATCCAGATCGCTGATCTCAGTCTTGACATCCAGGGTTACGTTCTCCGAGGAGTTGATGTGCGGGGTAGTGGTCAGCACCATCCCGATGGTGTACATTGAGGTGACGGTATTGCCGCTCTCATCCCTTAAGGAGATGGGGATCTTCTTGCCGCCCACTATCTTGGCCTCTTTATTATTGACCGTGGTGATCCGGGGATTGGAGATGGTGTTGGCTTTGCGCTTGGCCTCTAGTACCGACAGGGTGGCCGATATCTGGGCGAAGGAGCGGATAGTCCCCACTGTCATCGATGGCCTGCTGCCGGCCGGCAGCAGCTGGGGAACGCTGGCATTCTGCAGTTCGGCATTGGCATCATAGCTGGCGATATTGGAAACGTTCCAGTTGATGCCCAGATCCTTGGTCACGTCCATATCCACATCCACGATCCGGGCCATGATCTCCACCTGCTGGGTGGCCGTATCCAGTAATTTGATCAGCTCGGCGATCTCTGTCTGCTTGTACGATACTTCGTTGATCACCAATGCGTTGGTGCGCTTGTCGACCTGAATGGATCCCCGGGAGCTGAGGATCTTGGTCAGGGAACCGGTTATTTCATTGGCTACTGCAAACTCGATGGGATAGACCACTGTCACCAACTCCTGCCCCTGTTCCCTCATCCGGATATTTTCGGTAGCCTGCCTGGGGCTCATCACCCTGATGATGCCGCCCGATTCCTCGACCACCAGCCCGACAGCCTTGACTATCTCATCGAATGCCCGGACCCAGGAGACATTATGCAGCCTCATGCTGACCGAACCCTTGATATCGCTGCCCACGATCAGGTTCTTGCCGCTGTATTCGGCCATGGCCCTTAAAACTGTTATCACATCCGCATTCTCCAACTCCATGGATACGGATCTGCCGCCCGATAAACCGCTGGAGGAAGCTGAGCGATATCTCGGTTTCTGCGTTTCGACGTATGCAGCCCGGGGCTGTATCGGCGTCGCCGGGAGAGCCATTTTCTCCGGAGGAGCCGGAGGTGTAGGCGTAGCGGCATAGATCGGGGCTGCCGGCCTTTCCTCTATGACCGGCGGGGGAGAGCTGGGCGCGGTCGGGGTAGTAGTTCTCGGCACCACCGGGGCTGCCGGCTGTTCTTCCATGACCAACGCGGGCGTTGCAGGCGGCGGAATAGAGGTCACGGGCACCACCGGGGCCGCCGGGGTTTCCTCAACCATCGGAGGCGGCGGGGCCGGCATACTGGGCGGCACCGCAGGCTGGGTGGTGACGGCGGCAGACGCCATCTCGGAGGGGGCCGCAGTAGCCTTCCATTCGGCAAAGGGAGAGGTATCCTTGGTGGTCAGAGCGATGATGATGTCGTTCTCTTCGGTCATCAGCAGATAGTTGGGTTTTACGCCCATCTCTATCACGATCCTGGCGATCCCGCCCTCCCGGTCGAACTGGCTGGTGCTGATGGTGGTAATGCCCCCCTTGTTGACGGTCATGGTCTTATTGCCGAAGGCAATGCTGGCCCCTTTGATGTCGACCACCAGCCGATTGGGATTGCTGAGGGTGAAATCCTTGGAATCAAGGATATCGTCCCCGGTGATCACCACCTGGGTGACCCCTTCGGATTTCTTGACGGCGATATCCAGCACTTTGGCGGCATCGGCCAGGGAAAATACGGACAGCAGAACAGCAGCGGCCAACGGCAGTATTTTGTTGCTTCTATGATAGCTCATTTTCTTACGCTCCCTTTGCTTTTACTTTCTGTTAACGGAACAACAAACTTGACGGCGCTTCCGGGATCGCCCTGTTCGAAGACCACCGAAGAGTCGGTGATGGCAAAAACCTTTCCGCCGATCACCTGATCGCCTGGCTTTATTATATAACCTACGCCCTGGGTGTCGTTAATCAGGGCCAGCCTGCCTGAAGGCCCCCAGATGATGCCGGTAAGGGTCATATTGCTTACATCCAGGGAGCTGACGTCCGTAACCCCCGAACCCTCGCCCTTTTTCTGGACCAGGGATTTAAAAGGATCCCTCCGTCCGGCTGGTTCATAGACATAGTTCTGGGACCTAAAAAGAGTATCCTCACCGGCCGCCTTCAGTTCCAACGTTCCGGTAACCGCTGGCGGGTCTGCAGCGTAGCCGACAGACGCCAGGGCCAGGACGACAATTAAAAGGCTACCTGGTGCGAGAAGTTTTAGCTTTTGCACTGGCTTGTTCTCCTCCTGATTTAAATACATAGGCATTGACCGTGAAATCGGCCTTAATGGTACGTATTGGATCATTATTGGGGTTAATTTTTATATTTGATGAAATTACAATTCTTGACAAATTTCCCAGTTTGGCCATAAATCTGGTGATCTGGTCAAAATTGCCTATAACCGACATGTCGACCGGAACGGCCGCCGAGAGCTGAGTGGCGGAGGCCAGTTTGCCGGGCTTGAACACTAGGAACCTCACCCCCGATTCGATCCCGGCATTGGTGATCTTTTTAAGCAAGCCGGGAATCTCGCTATCGGCGGGCAACAGCTCCTGGGCCTGGTCCCATTTTTTCTCCAGGGCTTTATACTGCTCCTCCAATTCGGGGAGCCTGGCCACGGCTGCCCGGACCTGCTCAAGCTCCTGACGCTGCTTGGCCTCCTGAGCGGAAAGCTCCTGAATCCGTTTCTGGGACGGCTGATAGCTGAATTTGAAGAATAATCCGGCGATGATCAGGCCGAACAGTATCAAGCCGATGGTTATTTGGATCTTGGGATCTTTGATATCTATGCTCATTTTGACCCCTTTCCGGCTGTTTGGCCAGTCGTTTCCGCAGGGCTGCCAGGTTTGTTCGGGTTTTCGGTATATTTTGAGGTAATGGAGAATTTCACCAGTTCCTTTCCTTCGGATTCGGCCTTGGAGGTCTGGGTTAGTTCAACATTGCTAAAATAGCCTGATTCCTTCAGCCGGTCCATAAAATCAGCCACTATCAGGTTGGAGAAAGTCATCCCCTCCAGGTAGATCAGGTCCTTCTCATCCTTCATGCTGGTAAGCCATAGGTAATCCGGCAGGGCATGGCTCAATTGATCCAATAAGGTAACGGTATAGAACCGGGTTTTATCAATTGAGGCTATTTCATTCAGCTTGGTGTTCACATCGGCCTGTTTTTTAAGATAATCATCCACCAATCGCTTGGGCCCGGCCAGCTTGGTCAGTTCCTCGCTATAGCCCTTGATCTTGGATTCCAAGCTGGCGATCTGGGCCTTCTGGGAGATCATTGTCAATACTATGACCGCCAGCACAATGACCACTCCCAGAACGCTGGCCAGGATGCCGACGTTGAAGGGAAGCTTGGGAAATGAAAAGCTGACCCCGGCTCCGGCCGGTTTGGCTCCGGCCACTCTTTCTACCTTGCGATCCCGGATTAAGTTAATCTGTATCATCTATTTTACCTCCCTAAGCCCCAGGCCGATGGCCAGGGTCAAGATGGGGGAAACTTTTTCGCTGGCTACGGCTCCGAACAGGCCCGGATCATAGCTGATTTTTTGCAAGGGATTTACTATCTCCACCGGGATCCCGAACCTCTCCTTAAGATGCTCCTGAAGCGATGGGATCAGGGCCCCTCCGCCCGACAGATATATCCGGCTCATCCTCTCGCCCCCGCCGGACATGGCCAGGAAGGAGAGAGTCCTCTCTATAGAGGAGGCGAAATCGTCGGAGAAGGACTGGAACACCGAGGCGGCCGATTCCTGGCTGACATCGGACACCGTCTCGCCCTTGATCAGCTCGGTGGCCTGCTCGTAGGAGATCCCCAGGTTCTTCTGTATCAGCTGCAGGCAGGAGTTGCTGGCCATCGGCAGGTCCCTGGTGAAATACGGCACGCCGTTCTTGACGAAATTGATGTTGGTGTTGTCGGCCCCGATATTGACCAGGGCGATTATCTCGTCGGCCGGCATCTCATAGTTGGCCTCGAAGGCGTTCTGGACGGCAAAAGCCCCGTAATCCAACAGGATCGGGTTCAGGCCGGCCCCGGACAGCAGATCCAAATGGACGTTCACCGTCTCGTTCCGGGCCGCCACCAGCAGCACCTCCATCTGGTTGTTGCCCGAATCGGGGTTGATGATCTGGAAATCCAGCACCACATCGGAGATCTCGAACGGCACATGCTGCTCGGCCTCCCATTTGATCCTCTCCCGGGCCTCCTGCTCCTTCATCTTGTCCATATTGATACGCTTGACGATGACACCCCGGCCGGAGACCGCGGTTATCACATTATTGCTCTTTATCTGCCTGGTCTCTAAAAGGGTCCGGATGGTGTCGATGACCAGGGTCCGGTCCATGATCTCGCCCTCGACGATGGCCTCCGGCAGCAGCGGCGCGATGCCGTAGTTGAGCAGTGCCAGCCCCTTGCCGGTCTTCTGGATCTCGACGACCTTTATCTGGCTGCTGCCTATGTCCAAACCTATGGTGGCTGGTTTTTTTCCAAAAAGCATTTTGAGTTTACCTCACTTTATCGGTTATTATCAAACCAATTGATTTTTCAGCCCGGTTTACCAGCCCAATTCGCCAATAAATTTCTGGATCTCGCTTCCCTTGATCAGCCAGCGCCGGCCGACCTTTTTGCCCGGGAGATTTTTTACGCCCAAATGTTTGCGCACCGTCTGGTCGGTAACCGCCAAGATCTTGGCCGTCTCCGAAACGGTGTATAATTTCCCGGAATCTATTTCTTTTGGGGATACAGGCATATTTACCTCGCTCAAGAATGAAGTATCGGTAAGTATATATAACTATAGACAAAGCTACCTTTAGACATTTTATTCATTTTGTTCATATTTGTCAAGAACTTTTTTTATTTTTTTTATTTTTTTATTTTTTCTCTTGACATAATCACTAAGTTGCACTATACTATCAAATTGATAAGGGCACTTAAAGGGATAATTCAACAAACCAAATATTTTGGAGGTTACCATGAAAAAGTTAATTTCCCTGATTTTCATAGCCTTGTTGACAGTGGTGGGCTGTAGCACAATCACTCCGGCACCGGAGTTGATTATCACAAACGTTACTCCTCCGGGCGGCGGCGGCGGAGCTCTAACAATCTATTTTAGAAGTACAAATTACGTTGACGCGATATTGACAAAACGGACAACCACCTTTACCGATACTATCGGCACTGCAGCTGTAGTAGAAAGCTATAATATCGCAGGTTATATCCCTGGAGGGGCCGGCAATGACAGCGCCTCCTCTTATTCCTATACCTTCACCCCCTCTTATCCGGCCATGGGGGCAGGCGCCTCGGTTCAGGTCACTTTCACCGGGACCGATGCCTACGGTTATAACAAAGTCTTTACAGTTACCACCCCAAAAATCTGGTATTGATCTATAAAACAAGGAACGCCCCGGCTCCTGCCGGGGCGTTCCTTCATTATAGATGATATTATTGTCTATATTCCCCTCAAAACCACCCTTTCCACCAATCCTTCCGCCCTCTTCCTCATCTCCTCCAAATATTCTTCATTATATGGCGGCAAACTACGGAGCCCCTCGTCATCGGCATTGGTTTGGACAAACTGCTGTAGTACCCACTTTTTTGCCCCTTTTATCTCCCGGGCCATGTTTTCCACCGAATCCAGGTCGTGATATTGCGGCACTATGGTGGTGCGGAACTCGTAGTCCAGCCCGGAGGACATGATCAAAGCGATGCTTTCCCTGATATTCTCCTTATTGACGGCAACCCCGCAGGCCAGGTCATAGGACCCGTCGAAGGAGGCTTTTATGTCCATGGCGATGAATTCGACCAGGCCACCGTTGATTATCCTCTTTAATTGATCCGGATCGCTGCCGTTGGTGTCCAATTTGGCCGGCAGGCCCAATCCTTTCAGTTTCGCCAGCAGGGGCATCAGTTCCTTATGGATGGTCGGCTCGCCCCCGGTGATCACCACCCCGTCTATCCAGCCCTTCTTGCCCCTTAAAAATGATTCTATACGTTCCCAGGGGACATCGGCGATCTGCTCCGGATGCTTGACCAATATATGGTTATGGCAGAACGGGCAGCGGAAGTTGCAGCCGGGAAGAAAAACGACTGAGACGATCTTTCCGTCCCAGTCGATCAGCGAGGTTTCGATAAAGCCTTTTATTTCCATGATTTTTTATAATTGATCAGATCAATATAATGATACCAAGGCCGTGAACGGCCTGATATCGGGTGGTATCTGTTTCTAACCCAGCCCTTATTTATCCGCCGAAGCCATAGCGTAGGAGGAAGGGCTGGGTTAGAAATGCGCATCGAAGACAATCAAGGCCATTCATGGCCTTTACCTGTTGGGCGAACGCTATACCCGGCTTATACCGCCGGGTCCAGGTAGGGCTTTAATTCCTTGGACAACGGGGGCCGTTTGACCCAGCGGTCCATTTCATCCTCGTTATTCAGCAGGACCACGGTGGGGATGTCGAACACCTCGTAGAAGGCGCCTTCGGCCAAGCCGTCCACCGTATCCATGTCGAAGTAATTGAGGGGCACCTTGCCCTGGAATTCCCACTTATCCAGGAAATAATTGATCTTCTCCATGGCCTGCTTGCAGACCTGGCAGGTGGGCCGGCCGAAAACTTTCAGTTCCATTATAATCAAATCTCTATATTATTGGTTTCGATTTTAAACTTTATATTATGCCCTACTGTCATTCCAGCGCCGCGCCCCGACAAAGTCGAGGCTCCGATTTCATCGGGGCCGTGGGCAGGCTGGAATCCAAAAAAGATATGCCTTTGTATGTAAGACTTTTGGACCCCTGGATTCCTTCCTTCGAAGGAATGACAAAGCCGAGAAAACAGCTTAGGCTATCTGGGAGTGGTAGCGGTCCTTGAGCTCGCCCAGCTTGCCCTTGTTCCAGCCCTCGACGATGGTGAAATAGCCGGTGACCCGGGTGATGTGATTGACGTCGCGGCCGCCCACGGTCTGGCTTTTGATGGTGGCCCAGTCGTGCTTGGCGACGGCCTCGGCGCTGCAGCGCACCTTGACCCCGTGCTTCTTGTTGCGGATGATTACATCCCCGCCCTCTTCGGTGAAGTCGTAGATGTGCTTTTCGGCGCTAAGTTTGTCTTTCAGTTCCTGCAGTTCCATGATGTTTATCTCCTTTTGTTGGGGCAATTCATGAATTGCCCTTACGTTATTAGTTTCTATATTCTGTTGGGACACGGCATACCGTGCCCTTACTTGTTTACGACGGAGTGGGCGGGTTTTAAAGCCCGCCCAACTCCTATTAACGAAGGAAGAGAGCCAAAATAGCTGCCAATGCAAGCAAAATTCTGGCAATGTTAACATCTATCTTAACCTCAACCTTCTTCTCGTTCCTCTTCATTATATTTACCCCTGAAAAGGTCCGAGGGCCCCCAGACCGTTTGTGGTTTGGGTTTTACTTTATTTATCGTGGCGTTGCAACCACGCTAATGTTATTGTCCGGACAACAACATTAGTTCGGATATTCAAAAACAGTTTAGCCTCCCGCTTGGTCTGTTTTCACAGACGGCGGCTCAGCGACTAATAATTGAACACCCTTAAGCCGGAGTTAAGAACTCCAACCCCGCGTGTCTTAAGCACGCGTATCTTAAACTCCATCCGGAGTATAAGGTTCATGTAAAGAACAATTACTCTAGCCCAATTAATTTCCTGGATTGCTTCGCTTGTCCTGCACAGCTGTCCCCTCGCAATGACTCATCCCTTCCCGCATCGGGAAGGGGCAGGGGTTAGGTCCGTGCGAAGGCCCTTCGCTACTGTCCTCTGTCCCCTGTATCCTGTATCCCGGTATCAACCTTTCCCAAAAAACTGCTTATCCCAGTCTATCCTGGCCGTAAACTGCATCACCACGAACAGTCTTTCCTCACCGAACTCATCCCTCGTTCCCTTCTCTTCGCAAGAGAAGGGGCAGGATTGAGTTGGTCAGTTATCAGGTCTTCCCCAAAAACTGCTTATCCCAGTCTATCCTGGCCGTAAACTGCATTACCACGAACAGTCTTTCCTCACCGAACTCATCCCTCGTTCCCTTCTCTTCGCAAGAGAAGGGGCAGGATTGAGTTGGTCAGTTATCAGGTCTTCCCCGAAAACTGCTTGTCCCAATCAATCCTGGCCGTGAACTGCATGACCACGAACAGCGTGGCAATGCAGCAGATGGTGATGGCCAGTCCGGTGTAGCCCTCCCAGAAGAAGGCGTAGGAAAAGAACACCAGATACACCAGCTGGGCCAGGGCCGTCTCCACCAGGGCAAAGCGGGCCCCGGCCACGATCCGCATGTAGGACACCGCCAGGAACACCGACACCGCCGCGCTGATGAAGAACGCCAGGTAGATGTCGGCATGGTCCGCCAGGTAGGCCATCAGCAGGTGGAAGGCGAAGAACGACGCGGCCAGGAAGAAGTAATGCATGGGGTGCAGCTTGATGCCGCGCAGGGTGGTGATGATGAACACCAAAAAGAAGAACAGGAACAGCGATACCGGGGCGAAGAAGCTGATCTTGCTGACGAAGGGGCCGGGGTTTATCTTCTTGGGCATCTCCATGCCGATCTGGATCCCGGAGATCAGGTTGGTGTACTGCCAGTCCAGATCCCATCCCCCGCCCTTCTTGGCCTTGGCGGTGGGCGAGATGGCGTTCTCCGGGAAATCTATCCGCCCGAAATCGGTGGTCATGGCCAGCCGGAAATTGCGGATCTGCGAGATATTGTCGCCGAAGACATACCACCACTGGTCCAGCCCCTGGGAGCGGTAGGCCACCCGCACCTGGGCGGTCTCGCCGGGCTTCAGCCGGATCCATTTACTGATCTTGCCGTCGGTGGGCACCAGTTCCTTTTCCGGCAGGCCGTTGACCGAGATGGCGAAATCGTCGTAGCTGCCGTCCCGGGAGGGGAAGGAATACTGGAAGCAGAGCTGGCGGGCATCCTGGGTGCTGTTGATCAAACCGTAGGTGCCGTCGAAATCCACCTGGTAGGTGGAATACCACAGCAGGCCCTTCTTGCGGTGGTTCAGCCTCAGGTCGGCCCTGATGTCGCTGGATTCCAGGTTCAGGTAGTAATCGGACAGACTGGTCCTGGTTTCGGTGACGGTCTTGCCCCCCTCGGTGGTCCTGACCACCTTCTGCTCCTGCTTGACCTGGTAGAACACCAGCGGCGCGCTCTGGCGCTGGGGGGTGCCCCACAGCTGGCCCACCGCCCGTTTGAGCTTGTTGTCCTGGGAGTTGGTGCGGTCCGCCGTGACCCCGCCCAAGATCACCCAGGCCATGGCGGTGCAGAAGAAGACGAAGACGATGGCGGCTATCTTTTTGGCCATGATCGCACCTCGGAATGAATTTTGAATATCGAATGCAGAATATTGAATCGACTTTGCCTGCTTCTGAATTCTGTCTTCAATATTCTTTAGGTCTATTTGATCCTCTCTATCCCGCTGACCCTCTTCCCGCTGCAGTGCGGGCACTCGTCCATCAGGCCCCGGTAGACCTTGCTGCAGACGTTGCAGGTGGTGAACTCAGGAGAGAAGGCGATCTGGGCGTTGCGGGTGTGGCGGAAGGTCTTGGTGACGAAGTTGGCGATGGACTCCGGGGAGGGGTGCGAATCGGCGATCCAGATATGGGTCAAGGCCCCGGCCTCGATCATGTCGTGGAACTTGCCCTCCTGCTTGACCCGGTCGATGGGGTTGATGGGATGGGCCACGTTCAGGTAGGTGGAGTTGGTGTAGTAGACCGAATTGTCCTTGAGGTTGCCCTTGACCACCTTCTCGGCCTCCTTGGGAAAGTGCTCCAGGTCCAGCTTGGCGAAGCGGAAGGCGGTGCTCTCGGCCGGGGTCTGCTCCAGCACAAACTTCATGTTGTATTCCTTGGCCAGCTCCTTGGTCTTGAGGTGCAGGTAGGCTATGATCTTCAGGCCGAACTTGAAGGCCTCGGTGGACTCATGCATCTCCTGGCCGGTGTGGACCTGGACCATCTCGTTGAGGCCCAGCATCCCTATCAGGAACGACACCCGGGGCAGGCGCAGGTAGCTCTCGCCGTCCTTCTCCATGGCCAGCAGAGCCAGCGGACCCTGGTCCTTCAGGGCCATCAGCTTCTCGATGAACTTGCGCTTCTGGATATGGCCCTTAGCGGAGAGGTGCAGGAAGTCATCCATCTTTTTGAACAGGGCGTTGGTGTCGCCCTTGGCCAGATAGGCGATGCGCGGCAGGTTCAAAGTGATGTTCTGCAGGGCGGAATATCTCATCTTCCATGGGAAGTGGGCGTCTTGAAGATCGGATTCCTCCAGCTTGAAGGCCAGCCGGCAGCATTCGGAGATCTTGGCGGTCTCGCCCCGGTCGAACACGAAATAGGTGTTGCCCTTCTCGGCCGCCACCTGGGAGATATGGTTCAAAAAGTCCTGGTGGCCGGGGGTCAGGTAGAATTTCTCGGTGATGTGCACCTGGGGCTTGGGAAAGAAGAACGGGCGACCGGTGCCGTCCCCGCCCTTATAGATGTCGAACAGGGCCCAGGCGAAGCGCTGGGATTCCTTTAAATAATCGCCGTATTTCTTGCCGGTGTATTCGCCGCCCGGGCCGATAGCCGGGACGTTCTCGAAGTGCTTGGGGGTCTCCCAGTAGATGTTCAGGTCGGAGAAGATGGCCTGGCCGCCCCGGGCCACCGACTGCTGGCTGTATTCGAAGATCATCATCTGGGCCAGCTGCTGCAGGTCGCGTTCGGACATGCCCACCAGGTACGGGGCGAAGAAGACATTGACGGCATCCCAGCCGATGGCCCCGGCGAAGTGCCCCTGCAGGGCGGCCGAGAATTTCACCATGTGGGCCAGCAGGGTGTCGGCGTGCCTGGCCGGCTTGGCGATGGACAGGGCATTGGGCAGGGACAGCCCATACTTTTTGACATATTCCAGGCTCTGCCCGGAGCAATAGGGCCGGTTGATGAAGCCCAGGTCATGCAGGTGGATATCGCCCCGGGAATGGGCGTCGGCCACCTCCTGGGAGAAGACCTTGGCCAGGGCATACTGCTTGTTGATGGTCTCGGCCAGCGACATGTTGGTGGCCTCGGGGTTGTGGGGGATGTTGGCGTTCTCCCGGTTGCGGTCGGTCAGGATCTTCTCCACATCGAACAGGGGCAGACCCAGCCGGGAATGCTTCTTGCGGGCCTCCTCCAGGCCATGCTCCACCAGTTTGGCATCCACCAGTTCGCGGACCAGGGACGAGGTCAGGCGCTTGACCTTGGCGTTGATGATCTGGTCCTCCACCTCCCGGGCCACCTTGTGTGCGATATCCTCGGCCACCCCGGCCTCCTTTTTAAGGGCGACTATGATCCGCTCCCGGTCCCACTGGACGATGTTGTCATCCGACACCCGGACGAACAGCGCCAGGTCGGTGGCATCCTGCTCCTTTCCGGCCTCTGCCGAATCGGGCTTAGAAACGATCTTCTGCTGGCGGATCTTGGACCGCTGGTCGCGGTAAAGAATATAGGCCTTGGCGGTCTTGGCATGGCCCCGTTCTATCAGGATTTTTTCCACAGCATCCTGGACCTGTTCCACATTGGGCAGATGGTCGCCCTTGGAGGAATACAAAAAAAGCACCACCTCGTCGGCCAGGTTCTCGGAAACGCTGCTGTCCGAGCCGCCCACCGCCTGGGCCGCCTGAAAGATGGCCTCGGTGATCTTGCGTTTGTCGAAATTGACGATATTGCCGTTGCGCTTCTGCACCAGATGGAACATCTTGCTGGCCAGAGAGCTGTGCAGGTCCTTGATCTTCTCTCCGGCGAATAAAAAGCGGGGAGGCTCCTGGGGGTCGGGGGTGGACGGGCTGGCTAGTAGCTCACGGTTTTTATCTGGCATTGCTCCCTCACTTTTTTATATTTTTCTGCTGGTTTTTTTCGGCGAATGACTTGGCCGCATCGGCGAACTCGGACACCTCGCGGAAGGAACGATAGACCGAGGCGAATCTAACGTAGGCCACCCCGTCCAGTTCCTGGAGATGCTTCATCACATGTTCCCCGATGACATCGGCCGGCACCTCGTTGTGGCCCCCCGCCTGGAGCTCGTTCTCTATGGTCTCAACCATCTTCTCCAGGGCGTCGATGCTGATGGGCCTCTTCTCCACCGCCCGGCGGATGCCGGAAATAAGCTTTTGGTGGTCAAAAGCCTCGCGCCGGCCGTCTTTTTTGACGACCATCAGGGCTGATTCTATGTACTCGTAGGTGGTGTAACGGCGATGGCATTGAAGGCATTCCCGGCGGCGGCGAATGGCCTGGCCATCCTTACATAAGCGGGAGTCGATCACCTTGTCCTTGGGGAAAGTACAGGCTGGACATTTCATGGTGTACCCCTTTATTTTGTGGCAAGGGGGTAATTATGCACCATATATGGCCTGATGTCAAGCCTAAAATCAGCCCTGGAGGGAATCTTTTATGACTTTTTTAGTTCTTTTTGGTATCCATTTTGCATAAGTAAAACCATAACTTATTGCATGACAACAAAATAAAAACGACAGCGGAAAGCTGCCGTTTTGGGATAGATTTGTCCGTATTCTTAATAAACATCTTTTCTAAGATTTTTATAGACCTCCACCCATTTCTCTAATATATTTTCCCAACTGAAGTTACGTTTTAAATGCTGATAAGCCCCCGCAGTGATTTTCTCCCGTAGCGCCTCATCGGTCAATATCCTGGTAATTGCCCTGGCCAGAGCCTGAGGATCCTTCTCCGACGCCAACAAGCCTGTTTCTTCATCTATTATAATATCGGTGATGCCGCCCAGCTCGCTGCCGATGACCGGCACCTTGTAATTCATGGCCTCCAGGATGACCACCCCCAGCCCCTCGGTATCGCCCTTGGAATCTATGATGGCCGGCAGGACGAACACCGAAGCATTGCGGTAGGCGCTCTCCAGCTCGGCCTCGCTGACCCAGCCGGGCAGGCTGATCTTGCGCCCCAGGTTCTGGGACAGGGCCCTCTCTTTTAAACGCTCTCTTTCCGGGCCGTCGCCAATGATGGCCAGATGAACATCCAATTCCTGGGGCAGATATTTGAGGGCGTCGATCAGATAGATGATGCCCTTGCGTTCCACCAGCCGGCTGACCGACAGGATGATGCAGGGATTGGCCTGCGGCTTTGAGAATTCTTTATTCTCCGGCAGGCTGATGGTATAGGGGATCACCTCCACCGGAACATCTACCAATTCTCTGACCTCATTTGCGGTATAGTTGGAGATGGCCACCACCCGTTGGGACATCCGGGCCGACCAGCTTAAAAAGCCCTTCAGAAACGGCAGGGAACGCTTCACCCAGCGCAGTTCCACTCCATAGAAAGTGGTGACCACCGGCAGTCCGAAAAAGGCCTTGGCTATCCAGCCGAAGACGGCATGCGGCAGCGGCCAGTGGACATGGACCGCATCGTATTGGTTCTTTCTCAACAATTTTATGATCCCGATAATTCCGCCAATGATGTAGAAAGCCGGCATGATCTTGTACAGCAGGGATCTTTTCATGCGGTCCGGAGTGGTCTCCTCGTGGGTCAGGTTCTCCCAGCGCTGAAAGAAATAGCGGAAGCGGTGCACCGGCAGGCCGTGTACTATCTGGTCACCCAGGCCCTGATAGGACGAAGTGAATATCTCTGCCTCCAGGCCGTGCGCCGGATAATGCCGCAGCATCTCGATCAGCCAGGGCGTGATGATGTCCTTTTCGTCCCTGGGAAAGGCGGTGACAATGTGAAGAATTTTCATAAGAGAATTATAGCACAGAAATTAATTTTAATAAAGCGAAAGTTGAAATTTCCGGATCTAACCTGGGGAAATAAAGAAGGGCCGCTATCAGCGGCCCTTCTTTATTGGTCTAAAGGATCTACTTTATTTGACCAGCACCATCTTTCTGGCGTGGCTGAACTCGCCGGAGGCCAGCTTGTAGATATACACTCCTTGGGCCACCTTCCTTCCGGCATCGTCCTTGGCATCCCACATGACCTGATGGTAGCCGGAATTATGCTGTCCCGAGACCAAGGTTCTGACCAGCTGTCCGTTGAGATTGTATATCTTCAGGGAAACATCGCCCGGCTTCTCCAATTGGTAGGCGATCAGGGTCTTGTACCTGACCGGATTGGGGGCGTTCTGGAACAGCAGGTTGGATAGCGGCATCCCCTGCGGATTGAGCCTGGTCTCCAATTCATCATCGTTGATCGGGCTGCTCCAGGCTGCCGGCGGGGTGAACAGCGCCGCCGTATTGGCCGCGGCGGTGGCCGCCACGCCCAGCGTGCCGGCCTGGTTCTCCACCCCCGAGGCATAGGTCTCGGTGGTGATGCTGCCCCACTGGATCTTGATCTTGCCGTCGGGGGTCAGGATCACCTGGAAGGTTTGCAGGCTGGTATTGGAATAGTTCTTGACGGCGTTGAATGACACCACGAACTTGGTGGCCGAGGAGTAGTAGGTGATGGTTCCGCCGCCCGATACGTTAAGGTCCCTCCACAATCCGGCTATCAAAGCATTGGGAACCGCGGTGTTGGGGATGGCGGCCGGGGTGTAGGCGGTGGAGCTGGTGCCGAAATTGAGGAACCCGTTGGAGCAGATGTTGACGGCAGTATAGCTGGTTCCGTAGAAATTGAAAGCGAAGCCGATATTGACGGCTACCGCCTGGTCGTCACCGGTCAGGCCGCTGGCCGTGGTGGCCGAGGCATCCCAGCTGTAGGTGGCGGTGCTCTTGGTGTAATTTGCGGTGGTGCCGCCGCTGGAGCCGCCCTTGATATACTCGTCCCACTGGGTATTAGCCGCCACCGGCAGGCTGTTGTACTTGACGTCGTAATTGGAGCCGTCGATCTTGCAGTGGTATACCGCGATGCCCCTGGCGTTGGCGTAGGTGGTGGAGTTCTTATACAATTTGACCGAGTTGGTCACCGCACTGATGATATTGTCGCAAGCGGTGGTCAGGGTGGGCCGGGTGGTTATCTGGGCCTTGACCTTGGCGGCGAAGTCCGACAGGTCGATGTGATACAGGAAATAGCTGGGGGAGAACTTCAGGGTGTTGTTGAGAGCGGTGCTGATGCTGGTTCCCAGGCCCGCCCCCCGGGCCGCCATCAGCTCGGTGGACAGGGTGTTGATCTTGGTGCCCAGGTCTGCCATCAGTGTCAGGTCCACCACCGACAACGTCGCTTGGCTCGGGGTGCCGTTGATGATGGCCTTACCCAGGTCTATGGCGCTCATGGTGGGCGTAGTGTTCAGGCTGTTGAGGAAGGTGGTGTAATACCAGCCGGCGGCTCCTTCTGTTTCCTCGGAGGCGTTGGCCACGTTGGCATAGCCCTTGGCGATGTCCAGCACCTCCCACATCCCCATCAGGCAGGCATCCCAGCCCACATGATCCAAATTGCGGCCCAGGTAGGTCTTGATCTGGCTCAGGGCGTTGGCCATCTCGCCGTTGCTTATATCGATCACCGAGCCGTGCGAGTTGTCGTTGGAGAATCCCTTGAATATCGGGGAGCCGTCATCGGTTTTGTACCAGCCGTCGCCGTGGTCCCACATCACCAGCGAATATTTGTTGGCCGGGTAGTTCTGGAGGGCCCATTTGGCGAAGTCGGCCAGGGTCTGGGGGTTGCCCATGTCCACCTCGCCGATGTCCGAGATCTGGTTGGCCGCGATCGGAGTCATGCCGGCGGCTATCTTGAACCGTTTACAGCTGGTCCAGTTGTCATAGCCGGTGGCGTAGCTCGAAGCCCGGTCCATCTGGACTATGACGTTGACCTTGCCCGAGCTGTAGGAGGCGTTCGACATTTCGATGAAGTCGTCGAGCCCATATTGCTCCAGATCGTTGTCGGCGTTCAGGTAGACCATGATGGTCCACTCGGCGGTGGAGGAAATGCTGTTGGAAACACTAACCGTGTTGGTGGCGGAGGTGCCGACATTGTTGGCCGCGTCGTAGGCCTTGGCATAGACGGTATGGTTGCCGTTGGAATAGTCGGTGGTGACCCAAGAGTAGGAATAGGGCGAAGAAGTATCGGTGCCCTTGAGGACGCCGTCAATATAGAAATCTACCTTGCTGACGCCGACGTTGTCCGAGGCCGTGGCGGTAACCGTGGTGGTGCCGGAGACGGTGGCCCCGTTGGCCGGGGCGGTGAGGGACACCGCGGGAGCCTGGGTGTCGGTGGTGGAGGCGGTGCCGCTCAGCACCACATCGTCAATATATACTCCGGTGTTGGTAACGCTGGCATCGGAATTAAAATAGAACCGGACCTGGGTGGCGGTGCTGGGGATGCTGACCGACTGCTGGGCCCAGGCCTGGTAACTGCCGGCCCTCTGCCAGGCGGTGGTCCAGGTGGTGCCGACCAGATACTGCACCCGAAGATAGTCGTATCCGCTCTCGCTGTACTGCCAGATGTAGAATTTCAGGGTAACGCCGGTATATCCCGACAAACTGACCGTTTTGGTCATGTAATTGTTCTGGTTGTTGGCATATGGACTGACATCATCGCACCTGGCGCTGTAGGATGAACTGTAATATTTGGTGGAGGTCGTGGTCCAGCCACCAGTGGTGGGCGACAGGGTCCAACCGGTTAAAGAGGTCATATTGTCCGAGAAGATGGTGGTCTGGGCTGATGCCATCCCCGTTAAAATGAAGAGGGCGGATACCAGTAAACCTAACTTTTTCATGGGAATAGCCTTTCAAAATTATTTATAGGTTAAGATCGCCGGTGTAGGAATCTATATAGGACGGAGCCACCCTCACTTTTACGGTAGTGGCCCAAATCTTCATCTGCTCGCAGGCGTATATGCAATCTGGTTCGTAGTAAATGTAGCCCAGCGCGTCGAAGCCCTTCATCTGGTAATATGTGAACACGCCGTTCTGCATGGTGGTGTTCCCATCGTAAGAATAGGTTGTGGTGTTGGAAGCCACGGCTATTACTCGGCCGGCCTTTTTTAATGCCGTGCCGAAGGCCCCTATCTGGCAGGCATCAAAGGCGAAGGCCATCTTCAGGCTGGCAGCATTGGCAAAAATTGTGGCGAACCAGGAACTGCTAAGATAATAGAGGTCGCAGGAGATCATGTTGCCCTTAGATCCGTGGCCGGAGTAGCAGAAGGCGATCTCGCTTCCGGCTATGGAGCGGCTGGCCAAGGTATTCACCTGGCTTTCGATGTTGGCCCTAGTAGCCTGGCCGTCGGTAAGGATGGTGACCGTATATCCCTCCGTTTTAAGGCGGGCCGCCCAATCTCGGGCATCATCATCGCAGTATTTTAGGTCGTTGGCCGTTCCGGCATAGTCGGAAATTCCTATCACCAAGGCGTACTTGGCACCCTTCGGGGCGTTTTTGTCAAGTTCGGCCGGCTGGACATCCAGCCCGGTAAGCTTGTACTGGGCTATCATCTCGGATGGTCTGGTGTCAACTGTTTCAAAATCGGGGCGGATGGTAAAGCTGGCTGCCGGATCTTGACCGTCACTTAGATCAGGAGCCAATGGGTTGTTCTTGCTACAACCCAAGGCCAGAAAAGCGATGACCAGCAACACTGCGCTTACTCTGAATAAACCCTTCATTTTTCCCCTCCTTTAGGTTTCTTTTGATTATACGATCATGTTATTAATTATTAATATGCATGATTTATACCAAACAACCAAATAAACACATATCTCACGTTATTGCAGCACTTTATAATAAACAGATTTGATTGATTGCGTCAATGTTCATCAATAATATGTATCGTTATGTTACAAAACAAATGATTATTTCTCTTGGATTTGATTTTATATGAGATATATTTCTCTAACTTATTGATATTTAATACTTACCAAATATATATTTTGTATCATTCATTTACAATCGTGCATGAACCAAGCCTCTGTGCCCCGAAGTAGCCTATGGCCAGTGATGACAATCGCTTTCATTGAGGTCTTTTATTGTTTAAACTAGCGCTATCAGTCCTTTCTGATCGGCCACGATGTTCCATATACCCAGCGCAGATGCTGTTGGATCTCGGGGTCCCCGCCTACCTTGATACCAGCCGGTCATCGAGTAGACTGACATCTCGATACATCCTGCTGTTGACAGGACCCTCGAAGACCGGCCAGGGCCAGAAATTTCAATACTTACATTATTTGATTTTTGGGATATAAAAAAAACAAAATTTATGTTGAAATTTACTTTTTTTAGTGCTAATATCATTTTGTTACATTATGATACAAAAAGAACAAATAGAAATTGGCAGCCGGATAGCCGGCCGCTATGAAGTCATTGCCCGGATCGGAGAGGGAACGTCAAGTTGTGTTTTCAGGGTTCGCGACCTGACATCAAAAACCGATCTGGCCTTGAAGCTGATCCTGAATTCCTGCCCCGGCATCAATTTCATCCAGCACGAGTTCAAGTTTCTTTCCTCCCTTAATCATCCCAATCTGGTTCCGGTATATAATTTTGGAAAGGAGGGCCAGCGGTATTTCTATACCATGGAATTGATCGAGGGCCCTGGGTTGCTCTCCCGGCAGTTTGCCTGGAACGAAATCATAGACATCACCGCCCAGCTATGCCTGGCCCTTGAGCATATCCATCAGCAGGATATAATCCATCTGGATATAAAGCCCGGCAACATCCTGCTCTCGGACAACAGTCACGTAAAATTGGCTGACTTCGGCTTTGCCCAGTGCTATACCGCCGGCCAAAGCCTTGTCAGATCGTTGGGCACCCCGGCCTATGTCTCCCCGGAGGTGCTCTCCGGCCAGGCCCCGGATAACCGTTCCGATCTGTTTTCCCTGGGGGTGGTAATGTACCAGCTGGCCGTCCGACAGCTCCCCTTTGAGGCGCCCTCCTTCGAACAGCTGGTTGACAAGATCCTCCACCGGCCGCCCCTGCCCCCCAGCCGGATAAAATCGGAGGTCCCGGAAGCCCTGGAGGGTTTGATCATGAAGCTGCTGTCAAAATCCCCCGCCGAGAGGCCCTCCTCGGCCAACGAGGTCATTGAGGAGCTTAATTATGGCCTGAAATTGAAACTCCCCCTGGCCGCCAGATCAGGACAGCGGGATCATGTGTTCTTTCCCCGGTTGATAGGCCGGGATCGCGAATTGCGGGAACTGCGCCAGGCCCTGAAATCTGCCGAAGGAAGCCAGGGAAACTGCATATTCATATCCGGCGAAACGGGAATAGGTCGTTCCCGCCTGCTGTCGGAGTTTGCCAACCAGGCACAATTGGCCGGAATAAATGTTTTTTGGTCTCGCTGCTACCAGGAGAACCTGGCGGCCTTTCAGCCCATCGAGCAACTGCTGAGCCAGCTGGCCCCCCTGGCTCAGAGCTTTCGCCCCGAAATTCTGGAAACCTACGGCCCGGCCATTTCCCCGGTATCTCCGGCCCTAGACGAGTTCCTGGATGGAATATCGAAGCCCGGGTCCAGCGGACTTCCCGAGCCGGGCCAAAAACTTCGAATACTGGACTCCATTGCTCGGTTAACGATAGAAACCATCTCCGCCCTGCCCCAGGTCGCCAGCCTGATCATCTTTGAGGGCCTTCACCGGGCCGACCCCGAAACCATCGATGTTATCACCCACCTCTGCCGCAACATCTCCAAAGAGCCTATTCTGGTGCTGGGCAGTTTCCGCAGCGATATCCCGGACGAAAATCGCTCCCTGGGCAGGGCCATCGAACTGCTGGCTGCGGAAAACAAGGCCGAACAGATGTTTCTGAAAAGGCTCAACCAGGAGGATACATTCCGGCTGATCTGCAGCCTGTTCCCCCAGGCCAGAAACCTGGAGACCCTTTCCCAGAGGATATTTGAGGCCGCAGGGGGAAATCCGTTTTTAATAGAGGAGACGGTTCATTATTTGATGTCCTCCGGGCATATTCGCCGGGAGTCGGGCCGTTGGCATATAGACCCGCTTTTCCGAGACTCCATGGAGCTGCCCAAAAACATCCGGGAGATCTGGCAGCAAAAGATCGCCGCCCTGCCGGAGGTTCAGACCAGGATATTACAGGCTATGTCGGTTTTTGCCCGGCCGGCATCAGATGACGATGTAGCCTTGGCCCTTGATCTTCCGGCCGAACAGCTCAGCCAGCATCTGATCCATCTCAAAGGCCGCGATATTATCACTCCGGTGCGGGATGAGGATCGAACTCTGTTCGGATTTCACCATTCCAAACTTGAGCAATTTATTTATCAGTCGATAGATCCCGCGGCGGCCGAAACCCTGCACCGAAAAATCGCCCAAATGCTGGAAACCCGTAAGGATCGCTCGGCCCAGGATAATATCTCCCTGGCCCGTCACTGGGAAAAGGCCGGAGAGCCTGAACGATCCGGACAATACCATCTGCTGGCCGCCAGGCACCTCCAATCCTATTCCTCCCAGCAGGCCCTTGACCACTACCTCTCGGCTCTACAGGCTGCCCGGCCGGAAGACCGAAAAATCCTCCTGCCGGAGATTGCCCGGCTTTACTACCGCTCCGGCCATCATCAGCGCTGTCTGGAGGCTTGCCGGGAGCTTATCGGGCTGGGCGACGACGGGCCGGAGATCCGAAGGCTGAGCGGCGGTTGCTGCCAGGCCCTGGGCGACTGCGAGGAGGCATTGGCCGAATTTTCACTGGGCCTTAAACTGTCTGGCGGACAGCCCCGGCTGGCAGCCGGCATTCAGGCCTCGATGGCCGACGCCTATATCGCCCTAGGGGAGTTCGGCCGGGCGGAGAAGATCTGCCTGGAGGGGCTAAAAAAACTGCCTCCAGAGGGCGACCCGCTGGCCGAGTCCGAGCTTTACAACGGCCTGGGACAGATCTACTGGCATCTGGCCGACTGGGCTCAGGCCATCACCGCCCATCAAAAAAGCCTGGGGCTCAAGGAGCAGGCCGGCGACAAGTTCGGGATCGCCGCTTCCTACAACAACCTGGGTGCGGTGTATTACCGGATGTACGAATGGGACCGGGCGGCCGACTGCCACCGCAAAAGCTTCCTGCTGCGCCAGGAGATAGGGGACCTGGGCGGCCTGGCCAAATCCTACAATAACCTAGCCCTGATCTACCGCCATCTTTACGACTGGGACGAGGCCATGGTCTTCCACGCCAAATGCCTGGAGATATTGGAGAGGATCGGATCCAGCTACGAGATGGCGGTATCCCACATCAATCTGGGGTTCATCCACAAAGCCCGAGGCGAGATGGATCAGGCCCTGTGGAACTACAATCAGGGTATTCAGATAGCCCTCAAGATCGACGCCAAAATACTTTTGCTGGACGCCTTCATCAAGAAATCCGAACTGTACCTGTCCCTGGGAAGCCTCAAGGACGCCTCCCTGTTCTGCCAGAAAGCTTTGGAGATATCGGAGATTTTGGGCGGCAAACTGGAGACCGGACGGGGACTGAACATCCAGGGCCGGATTTATCAGGTCAAACGGCAGTGGGATAAAGCCCGGGAGACCCTGGGCCGGGCGTTGGAGATATTTACCGAGCTGGATATCAAGGCCGGCGAGGCCTTCATCCTGAAGAACCTGGCCGACCTGCATCTGGAGACGGGACAGGCGGAGAAATCGGGACAGCTGGCCGACAAGGCCCTGCGCCTGGCCCAGCGGGTGGAGGAACAGCACCTGGTCTCCGAGATACTGCTGCTTAAGGGGCAGCTGCGGGAAGAGATGGGCCAGGCTGGCATACGAGAGATGGAGTGGGCCCTGGAGATATCCGACCGGGTCCGGATACAGGAGACCTCGGGCTTCATCTACGGGGCCATGGCCCGGCACTATCTGCGCCGCAAGGATCATTCCACGGCCTCCCAGTACTATCAGAAAGCGGTGGCGGCATTCAAACAGACCAGCCAGCACATCAGCCAGCCGGAACTTAAAAATAGCTTTCTGCAGGAACCCCGCCGAAAGCAAATACTCCGGGAGATACAACAATTATATCTGGAGGTATCCGGCCATGGCCCAGCCAGCTAAAATCTCCTCCCCGGACGACCTGCTCCTCCGGGCCGAGAGGGAACTGCAGGAGATAAATTCCCTGCTGCAGGGCCGGTCCGGAGGTCTGGGGCAGGATGCCGCGGCCCTGAGCCTGCTGCTGGAGGTCTCCCGCAAGATCAGCCGGGTGTTGAACCAGGATCAACTGCTGGATACCATAATGGATTCGGTGATGGAGCTGACCGGGGCCTCGCGGGGCTTTTTGATGCTGTACGACCAGGACGGAAAATTGAACATCACTGTCACCCGGGCCGGCCCCAACCAGGCCTGGGACAAGGACGACCTTCGCTTCAGCCGCACCATAACCGAAAAGGTCATCACCACCGGACAGCCCCTGTGGCTTAAGGACATCAGCCAGGACCCGGAGTTCAACCAGGCCGCCTCGGTGGCCGACCTACAGCTCCGTTCGGCAATGTGCGTTCCCCTGTTCGCCGGCCAGGCCCAGCACCGCAAAGCCATCGGGGTCATCTATGTGGACAGCCGGCAAATTCAGGAGACCTTCAGCCATCACGATCTGGACCTGCTGGTCTCCCTGGCCGCCCAGGCGGCCATATCAATAGAAAATGCCCGGCTGGTGGAGGGCATCAAAACCCTGGAGGAAGAGAAGCGGCTGCGGCTGGAGAGGGAGAACCTGTCCCTGCAGCAGTTGCTGGACGGCCGGAGCGACCTGCTGGGGCAGTGCCCGGCCATGGATGCCGTCTTCTCCATCATCCGGCGGGTGGCCGGCTCAGAGGTCAACCTGCTGTTGCTGGGGGAATCGGGCACCGGAAAGACCCTGGTGGCCCGGGATATCCATGAGCTTAGCCCGCGCCGGGAAAAACCCTTCACCGTTATCGACTGCGGCTCCATTCCGGAAAACCTTCTGGAGTCGGAGCTGTTCGGCTACGAGAAGGGGGCCTTCACCGGTGCCTTTGCCCGCAAGCTGGGAAAATTCGAGCTGGCCAACGGCGGAACCATTTTCCTGGACGAGATCGGGGAGATGGCCCTGCCGCTGCAGATCAAGCTGCTGCGGGCTATCCAGGAGGGCATCATCGAGCACCTGGGGGGCCGGGAGCAGATCCGGGTGGATGTCCGGATCATCGCCGCCACCAACCACGACCTGGAGCAGGATGTGGCCAAGGGAATGTTCCGCAAGGACCTCTACTACCGGCTCAACATCATCACCCTGGAGCTCCCCCCATTGAGGGATCGGGACAGCGACATTCTGCTGCTGGCCGAATCCTCCCTGAAAAAATTCTCCCTCAAGCATAAAAAGGAACCGGCCCGCTTCAGCCCCGAGGCCAAATCCTCTCTTATGGGATATCCCTGGCCGGGCAACGTTCGGGAGCTGGAGCACAAGATCGAGCGGGCGGTGATCATGTGCGACGACCGGCTGATCGAGCCCGACCATCTGGGATTGCTGCCCTCTCCCCGGGGCGATGCGGAATCCGGCAACCTGAAGGAGGCAAAAAGAAAACTGGAGCGCCAGCGCCTGTCCCAGGCCCTGGCGGCCTGCCGGTGGGATATCACCGCTTCAGCCCGGCAGCTGGGAATCACCCGCCAGCAGGTATACCGGCTGATCGGGCGTTACAAAATAAAACCGCCCGGCGGAAAAGAACAATGAAGAACGGGGGCTCGAGCTTTTGGCTCGGCCCCCGTTCTTTTAGATCCGGCTATTGTTTCAGGCTGATGCTCATGATGGTGATGTTCTTGGTCGGCCGGTCCCGCATATCGCGGGGTTGTTTGGCAATCAGGTCCACTACCTCCATTCCCTTGACCACCTTACCGAAGGGGATGAAGCCCATCTGGTCCAGCCGGGCGCATTGGTCGTCCAGGTTGATGAAAAACTGGGCGTCTGACTGGGAGTCGATCGGCTGGTTACGGGATGACGAAGCCATGGAGATGGTGCCCCGCAGGTTGGATTTCTTGCGCGGCTCGGATGCCATCTGCTCCCCGCCGTAGCCGTCATTCTTGGGATCGTCGTCCTTGGACAGGGGGTCCCCCCCCTGGATCACAAAGCCCGGCACCAGCCGGTGAAAGGTAGTCCCATCGAATGATTTGGCCAAAGCCTTGCTGACGAAGTTCAGGACGGTCTGGGGGGCATCCTTGGGAAACAGCTCGATCTCGATCTGGCCGAGATCGGTATCCAGCACCACCACCGGCTTTTCCATGATCTTCTTGATGTCCGGCTGGGCCTGGGATTCAGCCGGAACCTGGTTCTGCAGGCTCTCGGTTTCCTCCTTCTTGCAGGAGACAAAAGCCGCCAGCGAAAGGCCTATGATCAGGGTCAATGTTTTCTTCATACTATCCTCCTTTTAACATTAAGATGCCCCGAACCAAAATTTCAGTTCGGGGCAATATGGTAAACTGTCGGTTAGGGGTTGATCTTAAAGGTAACCGGCCACATCACCCAAACCCGGACCGGCTTGCCGCCCGGCGCCACGGCCGGAGTGAAGATGCATTGTTTCCCGGCCGCCACCGCCGCTTCGTCCAGCGAGACGTTTCCGGAGCTTTTGGCCACCACCACCATCTTGACATGCCCGTCGAAGTCTATCAGAAGCTGCAAGTAAACCTTTCCCTCGATGCCGGCTTTCTTGACGATATCGGGATACTCCGCACGGCCGGCTTTCACGATTTCGGGCTGTTTATCAACGGCCACAAAAGCCTGCCGGTCAGGGACGTCCTCCATCTGCAGATTGCTGGTGCCCGAGGCCCCCTCGGCGGTGGCCAAGCCTGCCGACATGGCGCCCAGTTCGGACTGGGTATAGGCCGCTTCGTCCACCGCCTTGTCATCGGCCACCGGCTTGGGAACGCCCATGGTGGGTGCCGCCGCCACCGCGGTTGAGGCGACCTTCACCTGCTCCACGGTAGAACTGCTTAAGGAGGGCGGAGCGCCCAACTGGCTATAGGTGATCCTGACCATCGGGGCCTCCGGTATCGGGCGGTTGGCCTCGATATAGGCGTTAACCGCAAAGTAGGAAAGGCCTCCCAGCACCACCACCAGCATGGAGCCAAGCGATATCAGCAGACCCTTTTTTAGGTGCAGGGGGATCAGTATCTTAGATTGTTTGACGCCGAAGCCGATCGAGGAATATTCCCGGGTCTGCAAGGCCATCACCAACCAGGCTACTGCCAGTCCCACCAGGGTGCCGGCCACCGGAAAGAAGATATTCAGGTTGCTGTTCATTTCTTCCCTCCTTTCCCGGAGGCAGCCTTTTTCTTGGCTTCCTCGATGGCTTTCAGGTGTTCCTCGGTCTGCTCCACGATGGCAAACCGGGCGATCTGGTTCTGCTGGATGGCATCCATTACCGCCACCACTTTGTCATAACTGCTCTCCCGGTTCACCTGCACCAGCATGGTCAGCCGGCAGATCTTCTCGTCCCTGACCATATCTAAGCTGTCGCGGATCTCTTTGGGTATCCGCTTGCCCTTGTTGTCGGCCATGAACCTGTCGTATTTGTCCAGAAAATCCGGGCCCGACTCGTAATAGACCTGGGTGCGTCCGTCAATGTGGGCCGGCATCTTTCTGATATTAGCCAGCTTGCTGTTCAGCATCAGGGAGTCCAGGGCCTCCACCTCCACCGGGGTCGGGATGTCAAAGCCCATGTTCTGCAATATGACGCCGTCCTTCTGGATGTTGATGGTCAGAACATTGGACTGGGCCACCGGTTTTTCGGTGCCGGGCTCGGTCTCCGGGGGCAGGGTGATCTCGATGGCCTGGGGTTCCTGAAACCGGGTGGTGGTCATGAAGAAGATAACCAGCAGGAAGCCGATGTCCACCATCGGGGTCATGTCCAAAACAATATTGGGCCGTCCCTTGCGTTTGCGCAAACCTCCTTTTTTCTTGCCGCTTTCTTGGGGCCCCATATCTACTGCGCCCATGCCATCACCTCCCTTCTTCGCCAAACATCGGTTTGGCATCAGCTTTAAGGTTGGTCACCAAGCTGAATCTTAACATGTTGACATCTTTTTTCTGCAGGATGCTTGTCAGATCAAGCATCTTTCCCGATAGGCAATTCTTGTCCACCAAAAGCACCATCATCATTTTGGGGTTGCGCATGCGTTCCTCGACCACGGTCATGGCCATGTTTCCCAAGGGCAGCGGCTGGGCCGCATCCTTGCCGGTGGCATACCATATGACCATGCTGTCCACCCTGGCGACATATTGCTCAGGGGTCAAGGAGGCGATCTCCTGTTTGGCCCACTTGTTGATGAAATTGTCCTTCCTCTGCACCTCGCGGATGGCCAGCTCCGACGACCGACCCCTGGTCAGGGGCTTGCCGGGGGCCGAGGCCACCTCTTTGAGAAGATCCTCCGAAGCCGAGGGAAGCAGGGTCCCGCCCATGCCCCTCATGGCCGCCACTGTCACATTGGGATCGGCCGTGGCCTCCTTGATGTTGGCTATCAGGGCCAACAGGTTGGTGGGCCCGATGCTGTCGGCCAGGGCCGCGGCTTTCTCCGGTGCCAGCACATTGATCACCATGACATTGGCCTCGGGGACCTTCAGGGGCGAACGCGAATCCGGCAGCATGACCTCCACCGTTACCGGCGGCCGGGCATGATAGGTGGACATGAAGAAGATGACCAGCAGAAAGGCGATGTCAACCATCGGGGTCATATCCAGGACTATCCTGGCCCGACGTTTGATCTTTGCTGACATCTTATTTCTCTCCTATCGTCAAAAGTTGCTGCATCTCATAAATGGCCTCGTCGGTGCCGAACTGGAACAGGGAGACCTTGTTCATGAAGTAGTTGTTGGCCACGATGCCGCCGATGCCGCTAAGCAATCCGCCGGCGGTGTTGATCAGGGCCTCGGAGATGCCGCGGGCCAGCTCGGAAGCGTCCGGAGCTCCGGCATGGGCCATGGCCTGGAAGGCCCGGATCATGCCGATGGTGGTGCCCAGCAAACCCACCATGGTCCCGATGGAGGCGATGGTGGTCAGCATTATCAGGTTGCGCTCCAGCAGCGGGGTCTCCAGCATGTTGGCCTCTTCGATGGCCCGGAGCAGCTCGGCGCTCTTTTTATCCTGGGTCAAATTCTCATTCTGCAGGGCCAGGTATTTCTCCAGGCCGGCCCGCAGGACGTTGGCGGTGGAACCCCTCTGGGCGTTGCAGGCGGCGATGGCCCCGGTGACGTTGCCGGCCCTGAGCAGCTCCCGGAATTCCTCCATGAAAACGGTCAGGTTCTTGGCCCCCCGGGCCCGGCCGATGGTCAGGCTGCGCTCGATGACGTAGGTGAACAGAAGAATCAGCAGGAAGGTCAGAATGATCACCACCGGCCCGCCGTCCTGGATGTATTTGGGCAGGGTCTTGTAGATGATGGCTGCAACAGCCAAGCCGATGACATACAGCATCGTGGTAACCAGGGCGATTTTTTTGGTGCGGGCCAGGGCAATGCCCAGGGCAGCGGCTAGCACCGCCGGCACAACTCCCATGATCAGAATCTTGACGATCAAGGAAGCATCCATTAATCCGTCTAACATTGCTTTAAACTACCTCCTGTAAATGGTTTGGTTTTTATTTGACTCCCGGTCTGCCGGGGAGCCTGTTAATTTATGTTTTCCGATATCAAAGGGGTTTCGCGGTTGAAAGCTGTGATCCTTACCAGACCTCTATCTTGGGCTTCAGGGCATCCAGCACCTCCTTGGCGATCTTATTGCCGGGGTCTACCGTCAGCAAAGCCTTGGCCTCGGCCGAGGCTTTGGCCTTAAAGGCCTTCTCGTTGAACTTGTTGAAAATATACAGGTAATGCTGGGACAGGGCCTCCATGGCCGGAGCGGCTTCCTTGACGGGTTTGATATTCTTGCCCATCTTCAGGGCCTTGGCCTGCAGGAAGGCGGTGATGGCCTTTTCATAGATGGCCCGAACCTCGGCCTTGGGAGCCTTGCTGCCCTGGCCCTTCAATGAATAGCTGTAGCCCATATTCACCAAAGCGCCGAAGGCGGCGGCCGGGTTCTTTTCGATCCGTTTCTGGTACCACAGTATGGCCTCATCGTAATAGCCGGCATAATAGTAGGCATTGGCCATGTCGTAATAGGTGTCCTCCGCCTTGGTGGGATCCAGCTCCATCCGTTTTTGGTAGGCGTTGATGGCCGCATCAAACATCCGTTTGGAATTTGCCGTATCCTTATTGGCCGAATAGGCGTTGCCGGCCCGGATGTAGACCCTGGCGGCCTCATGCCAGCGGGTGGGATCCATCGGCGACAGCTCCAGGGATTTACTGAAGGCCTGGGCCGATTCGATATAATTCTTGGCATCATACTGCAGGGATCCCAGAAGATACCAGACCCCGTCGTTCTCGGGATCCATCCTGGTGACCTTTTTGGTCTCGATAATGGCCGGCTCGATCAAGGCCGGGTCCTTCTGCATCTGATAAGCCTTGGCCAGCATATAATGGCCGGCAGCATCCTTGGGCGACAGCTCGGTGTATTTTTTGAAATATCTGGAGGCCTCGGCGTATTTGCCGCTCTGAAAGTAAGCGCTGCCCAGATCCAGATTGACATCGGTAAAGTCGGGGTTGAGCTTGATGGCCAGCAGATACTCGGCCATGGCCTGGTCATAGTTTCGCTGGCGGAAATACAGGTTGGCCAGGCCGTTGTGGGCGCTGGCATTGTTGGGGTCCATCTGCAGCACCTGGCGAAAGACCTCCCCGGCCTCGTTCAGCTGGCCCTTGTCCAGATAAACCTTGCCCAGCCGGTATTTAAGGTCCACGTCGTTGGGCTTCTTGATCAGCAGTTCCTTGATCAGGGCCTCGGCCTCGTCCAGCTTGCCGGCCTTATGGTAGGTAACGGCCAACTCGGTCACCGCCTGGGGGTATTTCAGGTCCCGGGCCGTTTTGAACTCGGCGATGGCCTCATCGAACATCTTCCGTTCGACGTAGATCTGCCCCAGGCGGTAGTGGGCTTCTTTGAGCTTGGATTTCCGCTGAATGGCCTGGCGGTAGAGGTCGATGGCCTGGTCGAAATCGCCCTGATCGTCTGCTGTGATTCCCTGCTGCAGGAGATCCTCAGCCTTGGGCTTTCCCGCCTGGGAGGTGGTGGCGCAGCCGATGAGGCACAGCGCCAAAGCTATCGGAACGAAATTGGTGATCTTTAATAACTTCATAGCAGATTATCTCCCCGCGATATTTATAAATGTAGCTGAATTGGCGATCTTATTTCTTGATGGTCACCGGCATGGTGGCCGGCACATAGCCCTGCTGGGCCGCTATCTTCTGCCCCTCGGCCGAAGAAATATAGGTGATGAATCCGTGGGCCAGGCTGGACATCCCCTGGGAATAGGTCTGCTCCAGAACATCATTGACATACATATACAGGGGGTGGCTTAAAGGATAGTTCCCTTCATGGACCGTTTTCTGATTGGGATAAAAAAACCCGCTTTCCTTGACCTGGGCTATCTCCAGGGCTTTTATTCCGGTTTCCTTGACCGGCGGCCATACGTCCCAATCACGGTAAAGGGCGCTCATGGAGACCAGTCCTATGGCGCTGGAATGATTCTTTACCAGCTCGACTATCTGGGCGGTGGTGGTGCAGGGATATGATTTGGCGGCATATCCCCCGCCGTCCAGGACCAGCTGCTGAAAGTATTCGTAATGGCCCATATTGGGTCCGGGGATCACCGGGACCAGGTTTTCTATCTTGCCGCCCAACCGGCGCCAGCTGGTGATCCTTCCGGAAAATATCCCCGATAATTGTTCAAAATCCAGCCGCTGTATCTTATTTTGGGAATTGACAATCACCGCCAGCCCGTCGTAGGCTATCTTGTATTCTTTGGCCAGGCCGCCGTTGGTTTTGATTATGGAATCCTCGGTGCGGGTTATGGGGCGGTTCATCACCGCGATCCTGGCCCGGCCTTCGTTGAGATCGGCAATGGCCGCCTTGGAGCCGCCTTCATCAACCGCGATATCGGATTTGGAATAGAGGACCATGAAAGACTGGGACTGGCGCCTGATCATTCTGATGGCCGCGTCCTCTCCCCTGACCACTATCCTTCCGGCGGTCTGGGTCTCGTCGGTTCCGCTTTTTTGGGGGCCGCAGCCGAACAGCGGCAGCAGGGCCAACCCGATGTAAAGCCAAAATTTAATAATTTTTCCCATTCGATTATCCAAGACGTTAATTATAAAATGATATGTATGCAAAGTCAAGAGAAAATCTTAAAAAAATATGCGCCAGTCTTGGTCAACCCAGCAATTTTACCAGGCCCTCCCATTCCCTTTCTTGGGAATTTCTCTGTTTTGATATCCGGAGCATCACCTTTCCCAGGGCCTTATATAACTCCGTCCCCTGGGGGAAATCCTTTTTCAGGGCATCCAGATGCCCTGACACCGTTTGGACATCGCCCCGCTCGATGGGTCCGCTTAGTGAACTTTCCAGCCCGTTTTCACCCAGATTAGCCATCACCGTCCCGGCCAGGGCCTGGAGCATAGCTTCGGTTTTTTTCTTCTCGACCACTGTTGTTTCCATCATCTGGCCTGCGACATAAAGCAGGGCTACCAGATAGTTCGAAGCCATCACGCTGGATAAATGATAGAGATTTTTTCGGAACGGCAGTATATCCACCGTAGAACAGTCCAGCGATTCTATCAAGGGCCGTAATCTCACCAAGGCCATGGCGTCTCCCTCGATCCCGAAATAGATGCCCTGATAACGCTCCCAGGGACTCAAGCATCGGGAAAAGCTGGCCAGGGGATGCATTGAAGCGATGGAGGCCCCCAGCATCTTGTTGGCCACCAGGGCCGATGACGGCAGGAAGCCCGAGCAGTGGCATAATATCTGCCCCTTGGCCAATGCCTGCCGGGAGGCCAGATGATCGGAGACGGCCTTTATGCTGTCATCGGGAACCGCCAGAATGACGATCTCCGCCCCCCGGGTCGCCGCCCAAGAATCGCTGTCGGATACGGCCGGTTTTACCGCCCGGGCCGTTTCCTCCAGCCTGGCCGGATCGCTGTCGGACAGGCCGCTCAGGCGATATCCCTTTTGCGTTAAGGCCAATGCCAGCGTGCTTCCCAGCTTGCCGGCTCCTATTATTGCTAGGCTTGGTTTATCCATGGTCCTTTCCCGTATTATTTTATTGCGGCGCTAAGGCCTCCGCTCTTTTCGGTTATACAGCAGGTAGAAGGATACCGCCGAGACCGCATAACATCCGGCGGTCAGATAATATGGCATGGCGTAGCCATAATGCTGCATGGCCCAGCCCGAGAAAGCTGTGGAGAAGGTCCAGGACAGGTTCCAGGCCATGGTGGCGATGCTGTTGGCCGTGGCCCTGGCGTCATCCGGGACTATCTCCATCATAAAAGCCGAGGAGAGGGGCGAGGACATCTGCATCAGGCTGGCCCTCATCCAGAAGGACAGCACCGCGATGTAAAGGATTTTTTCCGCCCCCAAGCTAATCAGGAACGGCAGCGACAGCAGTTCCATGGCCGCCACGGTCTTCACCTTGCCGAAACGTTTGGCCAGGGACGGACCCACCAGCACCGCCGCCAGGGTGAATATCTGGGACACCGAAAAATACAGGCCGATCTGGCTGCTGGAGGCGCCGAACCTTTTGGCAAAATACAGATTGAAGAACGGTATCACCAGCCCCGCCCCCAGTCCGATCCATAAATTACACCAGACGAATCCGCCGGCGGCCTTGAACCCCTGCACCAGGCGCTTAAGGCTGAACAGATTAGATTCATCCCGGGGGATCGGTGTTTCGGTTATTTTAAAGAGCGGACACAGGGCCGCAAGGAATATTCCGGAGCCCAATAGCAGCGAGAAACGGTAGGCCGTAAAAATACTGATGCCAAAAACATTCATCACCAAACCGGGAAGTTCTCCGGCCGCCAGGTTGCCGACAATCCCGGCCGCCAGCATCACGGCAAACGAGGCGGAGAAGAGATGGGTCCGCTCCTCCGGACGGCTGTTCTCCATCATAAAAGGCGCGGCGGACAGAACATAGATCGTCGAGGCGATCCCTCCCAAAAAACTCAAGGACAGAAGGGCCGGGCCGCTCATGGTCAAAGCCCTTAAGGTTGACAGCAGGGCCCCGGCCAGGGTGCCGATGATCATGGCCTTTTTACGGCCCAGCCGGTCGGAGAGAACGCCGGCCGGAAGGGCTGTGATGACCAGAGCCAATCCGCTTAGCGAAAGGATGCTGCCGATGATCCCCTCCTGCAGCCCACCCTCGGTCATATAGAGGTTGAAAAGAACCCCGTAGAAAGAGAAACCGACGGATATCAGAAAGGTAGCCAGCAGATACAGCTTGGCGTTCCGGGAGAAGCGTCCGGCCAGTTTTAAATAATTGGCCAAGAATCCGACCGTCGTCATCTTAAGACCTTCATCTGTATATACCAGCCCCAGGCAAAATTTATTCCCTAGCTCTATGAGGTTCCATTCTTTGCCGGATCAGGGACTCCAACTCCCGGCGGCCCTCCCCGATCATGGCGGAGATAAAAGCCGCCCCGGGATAATTCCTCCGCAGGCCATCCAGGGTGTCCGGATCCAGCAGATCTGTCTTGTTGAATACCAATAGCTCCGGCCGGTCGGCTTTTATCTCTTTCAACACCTCCTCCACCGCGGTGATCTCTTTAAGATAGAGGGGATGGGAGCTATCCACCACCTGAAGCACCAGGTCGGCCTGGTTGACCTCCTCCAGGGTGGCCTTGAACGAGGCTACCAGTTGATGGGGCAGGCGCCGGATGAAGCCCACCGTATCGGTCAGCAGGAATTTTTCCCCTGAGGCCAGCACCACCGCCCGGGTGGTGGCGTCTAAGGTGGCGAACAGCCGGTCCTCCACTTTGACCCCGGCCTTGGACAGCAGATTCATCAGGGTGGATTTGCCGGCATTGGTATATCCCACCAAGGATATCTTGAAAACACCGGCCCGGGATTTTCGCTGGGTCTTCCTCTGCTGTTCTATTTTTTTAAGCTCCTGCTTGAGCCGGGCTATCCTATGCCTGATCTTTCGCCGGTCCAGCTCCAGCTGTTTCTCTCCCGGCCCCCTGGTCCCAATGCCAGCCCCGGGATCGGTCATCTCCAGGCCGGCCCCCACCAAACGGGAGAAGCGGTATTGCAGCTGGGCCAGTTCCACCTGGATCTTGGATTCGGCGCTCCTGGCATGCCGGGCAAAAATATCCATGATCAGCTCCGCCCGGTCCACCACCCGGCAGTCCAACCGGGCCTGTATGTTGGAAGCCTGGCTGGGGGTCAGGCTGTGATCAAAGATCACCAGGTCCGCCCGGCTATCCGCCACGGCCAGCGCCAACTCCTCCACCTTGCCCTTGCCGATGAAATAAGTGGCGTCGGGGCGAGCTCGCCTTTGCACAATAAGATCTATCACCGAGGCCCCGGCGGTATCGGCCAGACGGGCCAACTCCTTTAGTGATTCCTCTTCCTCGAAGACGCTATCCCGGTCCAGTACGGTGCCGACCAGTATGGCTTTTTGTTTCACAATTTATGCCCCATAATATGGTTTACCAGGTTCCCCGATTAATAAATGGGCCTCCGTTCGGCGAAAGCGATTATTATCACAAATGATTTTTGGCATGCCGGTAAACCAGAGACCCTGGGATATTGGTGTTTTTGTCGAACCTATTTAGCCGACTCCGCTTCCTTTTGCTTCAGCTCCTCCTGGATCCGTCGGGTCAGCTCGGGCAGCATCCCGGCCTCCACCATCTTGTCGAACACCTCCAGCGCCCGATCGTAATGGGCCAGGGCCTCCTGGTTGGCATAGGCCTTCTTGGCCTTGTCCCCGGCCTCCACCGAATAGAAGAAGGCCGGTTCCCAGTTCTGGGCATGGAAATAATGGTGCGACAGCAGCTCCAGCACCTCCTCGATCTTGCTCTCGTTGCTGAGCTCCAGGTGGTCGCCGATGTTGTTGTGCAGCTCCCGGCGGCGACTGAACGACAGGCTGTCATAGGCCACCTCCTGGGTCATGATGTGCTTGAAGTAATAATTGCCCTCCTGCTCGGTAAGCACCAGGTCCAGGCCCCTCAGGCTGTTGAGATGGGGATTGATCTCTATCTTTTTGGGATAGATGGCCTGCAAAATATTCCGGTCGAACTCGCGCCCGATCACCGAGGATATCTGCAGCACCGCCCGGGTCTCGGCCGGCAGGCGGTCGATACGGCTCATGATCACCCCCTGGACGGTGTCCGGAATGTTTATCTTGGCGGTGTCGCTGGTCGCCACCTGCCACTGGCCGTCCTTCTCGGTGACCGCCTTCTGCTCGATCAGCGACTTGACCACCTCCTCCACGAAGAAGGGGTTGCCCTGGGACTTCTTCAGGATCAGCTGCTCCAGCTCCGACGGCATCCCTTCGATGTTCAGCATGGTCTTCACCAGCTCCAGGCTCTCCTCCTGGCTCAGCTCTTTGAGGGTCATCTGGCTGTGATATTCCTTGCCGGCGAATTCATGCTTGGCCTCTATGGGCCGGTAGACCAGGCACAACACTATGGGTTTGTCGCCGATGTTGCGGGCCACGTAGTTCAGCAGCCCCAGGGAGGCCCCGTCGGCCCAGTGCAGATCCTCGATGATCAGCAGCAGCGGCTCCTGGGCCGCCCCCCAGCTGAAGATGTCCAGCACCAGATCGAATAATCTCTGCTGCCTGAGTTTGGCGTCCAGAGATTTGGTCAGCTCGCTCTCCGGCATGGGCACGCCCACCACCTCGCCGATGATCGGGGACCAGTCCTTGAGAGCCGGGTCTATGATCTCCAGCATCTTGTGGATGCGAGTGATCCTCTGGTCCATGCTGTCGGCCTCCTTTATCCCCAGATAGGTCTTCAGCAGGTCGGCCCAGGGCAGGTAGGAGATGGCCGCGCCGTAGGACTGGCAGTTGCCCACGAAGAAGGAGTATCCCCGCTCGGCCCAGTTCTGGATCAGCTCCCGGGACAGCCGGGATTTTCCGATGCCGGCCTCGCCCACCACCGAGATTACCTGGCCCTGCCCGGAGATTCCTTTCTCCACGGCGCTGTTCAAAAGCTCCTTTTCCTTCTGGCGGCCCACCATGGCCTTGGATTCCGTCATCCACTTGGCAAAGACATCCTCTCCGGATTCATCTTTTTTGCTCACCTGATATATGGTGATGGGATGTTTCTTGCCTTTGAATTCCTTATCGCCCAGGCTTTTGAATCCGAACTTTCCGGAGTTCTTCCGCTGGATGGCGGCGGTGGCCAGCAGCTCCTGTTCGCCGGCCGATGACATCAAGCGGGCCGCCAGGTTGACCTCGTCGCCCATCACCGTGAACTCGCGGCGCAGGGCCGAGCCGACCGTCCCGGCGAAGACATAGCCGCTGTTGACCCCGAACCTTTGTTTGACCCCGCCATAACCGAATTCCTCGCGGCCCAGCATCTCCAGCGCGCATAGCAGGGCCCGTTCCTCGTCATTCTCGTGGGCGACATGGGCCCCGAACAGGATCAGCACCTTGTGGCCCTGGGGGCTGAAATCCACCTTGTTGGTCAGCCCGCCGTATCTCTCCACCACCTCCTGCAGGACCGAGAAATAATTCTGGGCCTTGGAAACAGCATGTTGATCATCTTCAAAATCCACCCCCCAGACATTCAGGAACAGCATGGTCACCCGGCGATGCTCCCCGGCAACGCCTCCGGACTTGGGATCGGCCATGATCCTTTGCGACAGCCAGCTGGAGAAATAGGGCCGGATCGCCTCCAGGTGATCGATGGACCGCTCGATATCCTCTGTCTCCTCCTGGCCGCCCTCTTCCAAATGGCCAACCTTTTCCTTCACTTTGATAAGCTTATAAGTATCGCTCTGGGCCGGCTCTGCCGTTATCTTGCCCTTGGCTTTATTATAAAGTTCCCGGCTGATCAATATCTCCGCACCGGAGGATAGATCCTCCAGCTGGGAGGCATAGTTGGTGGCTCGTCCGGCCATGAAATATTCCAGGTCGGTCCCCTTCCGGCCTACGCTGAAGATCTGGGTGGGACCGAGATGCAGGGCCAGATGCAGGCTGATGGGGAAGGCCCCGGCGGAGGTTTTGATCTCGGTGAAATTCTTGACCAGCTCCTGCATCTCATAAGCGGCCTGCAGGGCCCGGAGATGGCTGGGCGAGGGCTCGCCCTCCACTGTCTCGAAGCCGGCGCTGAAAGCGTCGCCGCCGAAGTAGATAACATCGCCGCCGTAATTGTGGACGATCTTTATCAGCGGGGCAAAATAGCTGTTGATGATGCCGGTGACCTCCTCGGCCCCCTCCCGGCCGATGCGGGACAGCCGCTCGGAAAGTGCCGTAAAGCCGGTGACATCGGCCAACAGCAGGGCTTGTTCCACCTTGGCCCCGGCATGAAGCTTTTGGGCATGCCTCCTGATTCCGCCAGGCAGATAGGACGAAAAGACCCTGGTCAGTTCGTCCAGACGGCGCAAGGCCCGTTCCTTTTCGTTTTGAGAAAGCTTTCCGGCCAGAAGTTTGGCCGAGGCTTCCTCCCCCAGATAACGGATGTAGATATCTTTGTCGATTTTCATGTTCACCCCCGCTAAAATATTTCATTTTATTAATCTCGCCGATCCCATTCCACCATCACGCTCTTGGCCAGATTCTTGGCGATAAAACCTCCGTGGCTCTGCGCCTTTGTGAGAACCTGCGGTCACTCCACCGTCACGCTCTTGGCTAGGTTCCTCGGCTGGTCCACATTGCAGCCCCGCAATAAGGCGATATGATAGGCCAGCAATTGCAGGGGGATGCTGTTGATGATGGGGCCGAAATAGCTGTAGGTCCGGGGGACCTTTATCACGAACTCGGCCAGGTTGTCTATCTCCTCATCGTCGATATTGGCGATGGCTATCACCCGGCCCTTGCGGGCCCGCACCTCCTGGATGTTGCTGACCACCTTGTCGTACAGGGCGTCCTTGGGCACGATGAAGACCACCGGCATGTTCTCGTCTATCAGGGCGATGGGACCGTGCTTCATCTCGGCGGCCGGATAGCCCTCGGCATGGATGTAGGATATCTCTTTCAGCTTCAGGGCTCCCTCCAGGGCGGTGGGGAAATTACTGCCCCGGCCCAGGTACAGAAAATTATCGGCGTTTTTGAATTCTTGGGCTATTTTCTTGACCTGGCCGTCCAGTAAAAGCACCTGGCGGACCTTGTCGGGAATGTCGGCCAGGTCCCGGGCGATCTTGGCCAGGGTGTTTTGCGGCAGGCCCCGGTTCTTGGCCAACAGGATCGCTATCTGCCCCAGCACGGCGATCTGCGAGGTGAAGGCCTTGGTGGAGGCCACTCCTATCTCCGGCCCGGCGTGAATATATACCCCGGCGTCGGTCTCCCGGGCGATGGTGCTGCCCACCACATTGACTATCCCCAGCACCGGGGCCCCCCGTGATTTGGCCTCCCTTAGGGCCGCCAGGGTGTCGGCGGTCTCGCCGCTCTGGCTGATGACCATCACCACGTCGTCCGGCCGGATCACCGGGTTGCGGAAGCGAAACTCCGAAGCGTAATCCACATCCACCGGGATGCGGCCCAGCTGCTCCAGCATATACTTGCCCACCAAGGCGGCATGCCAGGAGGTGCCGCAGGAGGTGATGATTATCCGCCGGGCCTTTAAAAGTTTGTCCATCACCGTATGCAGGCCGCCCAGCCGGACGTCGCCTTCTTTGACCATCAGCCGGCCCCGCATGGCGTTTTCCAGGGAGGTCGGCTGTTCGTTTATCTCCTTGAGCATAAAATGCTCATAACCGCCCCGTTCTATCTGTTCCAGGGAAAAGGTGATTTCTTCTATCTGTTTAACTACCTCCTGGTCGTGGATGGTCTTGGTATAGAAGGAATCGGCGAAGATGCAGGCCATCTCGTCGTCGTTCAGATAGACCACCTGGCGGGTGTGCTCCACCAAAGCGGCGGCGTCGGAGGCGATCAAATTCTCACCCTCCCCCACCCCGATCACCAGGGGGCTGCCGCGACGGGCGGCGATGATTCTGTCGGGCTCCAGAGGAGATATCGCCAGAAGGCCGAAGGTGCCCTCCACCTCCAGCAGGGCGTATCTGACGGCCGAGAAGAGATCTTTGGTTCTCTTATACATCTCCTCGATCAGGTGGGCCAGTATCTCGGTATCGGTGGCGGTGCGTATCTGGTGGCCGTCCTGGATCAGCTTCTTCTTTAAAGTGGAGTAGTTCTCGATGATCCCGTTATGGATGATGGCGATCTCGCCCTTGCAATCCCAGTGGGGATGGGCATTCAGGTCGTCCGGTTCGCCGTGGGTGGCCCAGCGGGTGTGCCCGATCCCCAAAAAGGCGGACAGCTCCTTCTCTTCGATCATCGCCGCCAGGTCGGCCACCTTGCCGGCCCTTTTCTCGATGACCAGCTTGCCATCTTTGATCAGGGCCAGCCCGGCCGAGTCGTAGCCCCGGTATTCCAGGCGCTTCAGTCCCTCCATGATAAGGGGGACGCAGTTTTTGGCCCCGATATAGCCTACTATTCCGCACATAATATTAGATGATGGTTAACAGATTTTAGATGTTGGGAAATGCGCCTGATTCAGCGGCGCCAAGAATAATCAATACTGCCACCGTCTTGCATTGACACTGCTCTTGATGTATCTACAGCGCCAGGCAGCCTCTAATTATTATACGCTCTAAGATCGAAGGAGAACACCATGTCGTTCATCTTCAGTTCCAGCTCCATATTACCCTTGGTGAAAGTCCCGTAGCCATAGCCCGCTTCAGGGGACTTCATCTCCCCTTTCCAGTTGTTCTCGGCCAGAATCATTTTATAATGTTCCACCAGGGATGTCTTATCCCCGGCCATGACCTTTTCGATCCGATAGGTGGCGAAAGTTCTTACTCCCTTGCCTCCGCCGGAGGAACTCCCGTCTCCCACCGAAATATCGTTGGTGGTAAAGCCTTCGGGAATGGTCAGCTCGGCCGGATAGCCGTCGGGCAATGGTTTGATTTTAACTGTCTGTTGCGCTGCCGGGGCCTCTTTTTTGTCGGTTTTGGGGCCGCAGGAAACCACCAGCAAACCGGCAGTAAGCAACGTGGCGAGAGTTAATAGCTTCATTTTATGCTCCTTTAAAAGTTTAGAACTTTTATTTAAACTCTATTATCTCTTTAACCAACCCCCGGGCAGTCTTCTCCTCCCGCGCCTCGGAGATGACCCGGACTATCGGCTCGGTGCCGGAGGCCCGGATATGCACCCAGGCATCGGGCCAGATATATTTAAGGCCATCCCTTTTGTCAATTTTGCATTGGGTGAATATTCCGGACGTCCTGCCCAAAAACTTCTTGGGATCTTTCACCGTTAGAGTGGTTTTGATCATGTGATAGCTGGGTATTTTCTGGACGATTTGTGACAGCGAAAGATTCTCCTCGGTCATCATCTGCAATATCAGGGCTATCCCGGCGGTGGCGTCCCTGGCGTAATTGATCTCCGGGATGATTATCCCTCCGTTGCCCTCGCCGCCGATAAGAGCCCGGTGTTTTTTCATGGCCCCGACCACGTTGGCCTCACCCACCGGGGTCCTGATCACACTGGTCTTGAACTGATGGGCCACGTCGTCTATCATCCGACTGGTGGAAAGATTGGTGACGGCCTTGGTCTTGAAATGCGAGAACATGAAACCGGCAGCCAGGGCCAGGGAATATTCTTCGCCTATGGCCTGGCCCTTGTCGGAGACTATGGACAGCCTATCCACATCGGCATCGGTGGCAAAGCCAATATCGGCCCGGTGGGCGATGACAGCCTTCTCCAGTTCGCCCAGGTTTTTTGCCAACGGCTCGATGGGCCGGGAGAATTTGCCGTTGGTCTCGTTATGCAGTGAGACGACCCGGCAGCCCAGTTCTTTGAGCAGCAGGGTGAATATCGGCCCGCCAGCCCCGTGGCAGGTGTCCACCACCACCTTGAAATTTTTCCTTTTGATGGCCGGAATATCCAGAAATGATAATTTAAGCATTCTGGCCACATGGTCGTTTATGGCATTGGAATATTCTCTGCTGCCGCCCAGCCGGTCATATTTTTTATAGGCAGATTTGCCGGAATGGAAAATAGCGATGACCTTTTCGCCCTGTCCTTTATCTAAAAACAGCCCCTGGCCCGAGACGAATTTCAGGGCGTTCCACTGGGAAGGGTTGTGGCTGGCGGTGATGGCAATGCCCCCCTTGGCTTTCAGCAGTCTGGTCATCAGTTGGACGGTGGGGGTGGGAACGATGCCGATCCTGATGACCTGGCAGCCCACCGAGCGCAGCCCGGCCTCCACCGCCATCTCCATCACCGGGCCGGACAGGCGGGAATCGCGCCCCAGCACTATCGGACCGCCTCCGGCGAAGGTGCCGAAGGCTGCGGCGAATTTCAAGACGGCATCGGTGGTCAGGCTGGTTCCGACTATGCCCCTGACCCCGGCCACGCTGATCATCAATTTATCGTGAGAAGACAAAATATATTACTCGATATTAAATGGTTATATTTTATTCTTTGGTTAAGCTTGTATCATTTTAAATCTACTCACTATAACAAAAAGGAAGCATACAATAGGTAGCAAGATCAATAAATAGTGCACTACTTTAAACCAAGGATATTTATTTATAAAATCATTTGAAGGATAATATGCGTGCAACGCACATTTAGTGTTTAGCCATGGGTCATAGTATAACCCGTAACTATGAATAATTCTAATATGCTTGGGAAGTGCAATGATATTATGTATAACAATTGGCACTGAAACAATAATAAATACCAATAGGGGGAATTTAGTGGGGTTATAAAGAGGTACCAAAAACCATACACTTACCATAATTGTCGAAATATAAAACACTATTCTGTCAAATAACTTCACATTCATGGATAGAGAATATTGCTCGATAATTTCTTTTTCTTCAGAATTTGTTTTCATTTTAGTTTCTTGTTTTGATAAATTTACTTTTAAAACCTTTGTGCCCTTTGTGCGCTCTGTGGTTAAAAGATCCTTCGGTTTGCCAAACAAAAAACAATACTCAGGATGACAAAAGCAATAATAATGCTTTGAAAGAATCTGCGTAAATCGTCCGGCGCCATAGTCTGCTACTATAAAAGACGGCTGTGGACGACGGCGTCCGTGTCCCATTAAGCCTGGATTGCTTCATCCGCCAGGCATTGATGTATTCTCGCAATGACTTTGTGCCCCCTTCGACAAGGCTCAGGGCATGCTTTGTGTGCTTTGTGTTTAAAAAGATCCTTTGACTTCTCGAATAGATAGCCGTGCTCAAAAGGATGAAAGCAACAACATTTGTTCGTCAAGTAAAATTATCTGCGTGAATCTGCGTCCTATTAACCCCGTTCATGGAGCCGCTGACCCCGATGGATCGGGGCGAGGTATAAGCCATTCATGGAGCCGCTGACCCCGATGGATCGGGGCGAGGTATAAGCCATTCA
>JAGVNJ010000045.1 GCA_020053305.1 Candidatus Edwardsiibacteriota bacterium
ACAGAAACGGCCCCATCATGTACGGAGTTATTTTAAGCATCCCAAAGCGTCCTATGCTGCATAACTCTTCACATATTTATTTGCCGGAGTAATATTATAATCGTTATAGCCGATTTTTACAGCTTTTTCTAAATAATCTATTGCTCTTTCTGTTTTACCCACATTAACATAACATAATGCAAGTGCGACATAATAAATAGATATCTGTTGATTACAGGAAATCGCTTTTAGGTAATATTTTTCGGCATCTTTATATTTACCCGCTTTTGAATATACAATGCCAATATTATGATAAGTATCTGAATAGCTTGGATCAATTTTTATAGCTGTAAATAAATATTCCAACGCTTCGGCATCTTTATTTTTTTTAATTAAAATACAGCTAAGATTATTATATGCCTTTGCATAATTGGGGTTATATTTTATAGCGTTTCGGTATCCCTTTTCGGCATTTTCAATATCATTTAGTTTTGTTGAATAAAAAGCAGCAATATTATTGTATCCTTCGGCATATTCTGGGTTTAATTCTAATCCCCATTTATATTCTTTCAAAGCATCCTTTGGGTTTGTGGATTCTAATAGAAGGCCCTTAAATGAATGAGCAACCCCAGTATTTACACATTTCAGAGATAAATCAATATAATATAATGCTTTATCTCTGTCATTATTTCTTATTGCATTACTGCTTAATCTCCACATTTTAATAGCCCTATCCCTTTTAGTAATATTTACCTCCCCTGTTTTGTTAATTTCTTTTCGTAACGCATTAATATCTTCAACTATTCTTTGTTGTACTGCAGGTGTAACATTACTTAAAGCTTCAGTTATGCTTTGCTCTAATATTAATTCTTTTTTTGAATCTACTTGGATAAAATAATTTAACAAAGGTAAGAAAATGGCAATTGCTACAATGGTTATTGAAAAAAGTACGTATTTGTTTTTTGGCCATTCCCTAATCTTATCCGCATATTTTGGTATTGCAAGAGCTGTTAAGCAAAATGCAGAAATGGCGCCAAATATTAATAAGATTATCTCTTTCATATTAATTCCCTAAACATTATTTACCTCAATGATTTTACTTCAAAATAAACGTCATCGCCAGAGCGAGCACCGCGTAGGTCTCCGGCATGGCCCCGGCCACAAGTGTCAGAATTGCCCCTATTTATCTTCCTTGTTTTTTACATTTTTCGAGTTGAATAGTTCTGTACCTTCACGTATTTCCATCCCGTTTCTAGCCCAGCAGTGTTGTATACTATCATAGTGCCATCCTTTATTTTTTATTATGTCGGTGAAAGCCTGCTTACTTATGGATACAGCGCTTAGTGCGCCTTTTTCCCAAGCATCCATTATTACCCGGTTAAATAGATATTCACCATAGACATAATTGCTTTTCACAGAACTCAAATAGTTTGCTACGCTATCCTCTACATTAAAATGTGCATTGCTCTTATTTTTCTTTACTTTTCCACTATTAAAGAAAGTTAGTATCAGCTCGCCGGCAAGAACAGATTCACTACCCTTCTTTTTATGCATCGACCAAATAGGATCGCCAACTTGTGATACTGCCGCCTGAAGCTCCATACCTGATTCAGAAGCAGAACGTAGAATGGTTTCAAAATATATTGTATTCCAATGTTGAAATACTATTGACAGCCATCTGCCTGGCTTTAACATTTTTGCACACGCCTTAACAGACAACCCCAAACGCTCAACATATTCGTCTTCAGTATGATTAAAATCACCGCCAACTATAAGCTCCTTTTCTTTAGCTTCCTGGGGTAACGCAAGGCCCAACCAACCATTCCATAATGTGGATAAATCGAGATATGCAATATGAGCGCCGTATGGCGGATCTGTGTATATATAATCAATTTGCCCCCTCAATTGGTCAGCAATTTCTATAATATCTTTTTCATATGTAGCGAATTGGCCTTTCCAACCCACCGTCATTTTTTTTACTTCAATTTCCTTGTCAATTTCTTTTTTTGCTTCGAAAACATTAGAAGCTCTTTCATGAAAGGTTTGCCAAGCTGGTAATGACACCGGCTGTTTTGCCACCTTGTAACGATAAATACTAAACAAACTTGAACCGCCCCGCGATGCAAGGCGTCCTTCAGAAGAAAGAAATGTCTTGTTTAATTTCGTTAATGTTGCTGACCATGCCAATAGAAGGCCGTTTCGTACATATTCCTTTTTAATTCCATCTATTGCTTCTTTTAGAATTGCGAGGTTAACAAGCTGATGTGGAAGAAACAACTCATGGTATGTCACAACATCCGAATTCGCAGGAAGATTAATATTGGGAGGCAACGTGATTTTTTTATACCATTTCTTTACTGAATTTTCATCGCTGCCTTCTATGATTTCTATATTTTTTTGACAAATATTTTGTATATCAGACAACGCTGCATAATATTCAGAAATATTTCCTTTGTGTAAATCTGCAATACCCTGTGCTATAAAATTTGCAAATGGGTTGATATCATTTTGTATGCCCATACGGTTGCATAGAAAGGCTTCTATGGCTGTTACCCCAGACCCACCGAATGGATCTAGAACCTTATCACCTTCTTGCGTATAATGCTGTATATACTTTTTTACCACATTATATGGTCTGCGAGTAAAATATGGATGAACACCATAGTGCCGCCTTGCACTCTGTCGTTCGGCACTTATAGGCTTGTCAATCGGTGATATATTCTTATAAGTATTCATTTGTATTCCGCAAGTTCTTGTAGGTTGAAGTTAGCTAACGCATCCAATTCAATAATATCGATATGTCTTGGGGTTTCTTTGCGCCCTTTAGTTGCGCATAGCAGAACAGCCCTGGATAATTCATCCTTTCCATATTTTTGCATCTGATATGTAAAACCGTCACTATTACGTTTCAATTCCACTGGTATTGTGTAGGTTGGGTAATTGCCGAATTTAAACTCGGTCAAGCAATCATAACCTTTGCCAACAAAACCTCCAAGTGATACGCCTAAATGCTTGAGTGGGCCTGATGCCCGAAGAATATCTGTTTCTTGAATGTGCTTGAGCCACGTTGGTCTGCAATGATCTCTGGAAATTCTTTGGAATTCTTCCTTACACCAAGAAATAAGCCATGGGATTTCTTTCGCCATAGTAGCCATTTGTTTAAGCCAAAACGGACTACGATATGACTTGGTAAAAGTTAATGGTTTTTCTATGCTGGGGAGTCTAATTTTCTTAGATACGTCTGCATACTTACAAGCTAACGGTGTGATATAAAATGAATTATCTCGTATTTCTATATCCACATCTATTCTCTCAAAATCGCCGGTTTGTAGCTGATACCAATCACGTATAGATTCACCTATGCTTTCTTCGGCATAACCTTGTTGGATACGATCATGCCCTACTTGTCCTTTTACTAGACGATTTCGCCCATCAAGCTTTTTATCTTTATCGACAGCGATATAATCTGATTTAGTTGCACCATAAGGGGTAACAAGTGCTACACGTACAGCCCCTTTTTTCCGTAGATGTTTTTTTACTACGGGGGTTAACTCGTGAAAGTAGTACTGAGGTCCCCCGGTATCTCTGCTTTGGCGTTTTGTTTGTTGAAGATGCATTTTGTATATCCCCTAATTATTTCAAAATAAACGTCATCACCAGGGCGAACACCGCGTAGGTCTCCGGCATGGCCCCGGCCACCAGCGCGTTCCCCAGCGTGTTCTTCCCCTCCTGGATGCTCTTTATCCCCGCGGCGCAGACGATCCCCTGATACCAGGCGCTGACCAACAATATCACGCTGGCGATGGCGGCCTTGCCGGCCACGGTGTAGGGATCGGTGGCGAAGCCGTTAAGATTGGTGAAGAATATCACCATTCCGTAGATCCCCTGGGTGGAGGGCATCAGGGCCACCGCGATGTTCTTGTAAAAATTCTCCTCGCCCCCGGCTAAAAGAGCCTGGAAGGATATCACCAGCCCGATGGCCGAGCCGGTCAACGCCAGCGACAGGCTTAAACCCATGGCCATCTTGGCCAGCAGCGGCGCCCAGCTAAAAGTTGCCGGGGCCTCCTGGGCCAGGGCCGGGGCGGCGGCGATCATTGCCAACAGGAACATTGCCGGGATGGTAAGTTTCTTTTTCATGTCTATCCTCTTTCGGTTTTGAATGGTTTGTATTCCATGCCCCCACCCTGGAAGAAATTCTTAAAGGCCTCCACAAAATGGAGCCGGGCGGAATGGACCGTGCTTCCTAGTATGGACAACGCCAGGTTGAAGCTGTGGCCGGCGATCAGGATCAGCACCGCCAGCGGAATGCCCAAAACAGGACCGGCCGAGCCGTAGACCATCCCGGCCAGCTGGTTCATCACCGAGGCGATGGCCGAGGTGGCGATGCCCAGCCCGAACAGCCGGGCGTAGGATAAAAGATCGCCGATCAGCCCGGTCAGCCCGTAGATGCTCCACAACCCCAGCCCGATGCGGGCCAGCCAGTTCTGGTGGTCGGAGGAGAACAGCAGGGTCAACAACAGCCCCAGGATGATCAGCCCCGAACCGGCGTAATAGAGTATCGGGCTGTATGCCGCCTCGGCGAACCAGATGTTGCGGCTGACTAAGCTTACCCCGCCCCACAGGACCAGAAGAGTGGCTAATTTCTGCAGAACGCCCTGAAAGTGATTGGCCTGGAGCATCCCCAAAAGATACGAGAAGGAAAGATGCAGCACCCCCATGCCCAGCGCCAGGTAGAAGAACAGCATGGGATCCCCCACACCCACCGAGACGTCCAAAAGGATCCACTGGCGGCTGGCGAACTCGTAGCCGAACACCGAGCCGGTGATCAGCCCCACTATGATGGTGGAAACGGCGAAGGCCTGGCAAAGTTTCAGCGGCAGAATTAAGGCGGGGTTTTTCGGACCCAGTTTCTTTTCCATCAAATGGGCCGCCAGCAAAAAGACCAGCCCGTAACCGGCGTCGCTTAAGCAGATGCCGAAGAACAGTATCATGAACGGCGCAAAGAAATACGAGGGGTCCAGGTCACGATACCGGGGCAGGCCGTAGAGCTTCAGCAGGGGCTCGATCCGCCTGATGAACCAGTTGTTCTTTAAAAGCAGAGGCGGCTGTTCGTCCGGCGAAGGCCGGCGCATCTCCAGTTTTAACGGGAGGCCGCTGTCGCTGACGGTCCGCTGTAAAAGGGCTTTATTTTCGGACGGCAGCCAGCCCTCCAGCCCGAAAAGGTATTCCTGCTGGTAGAGCGCCGCGATGCTGTGATCCAATGCCGCCCGGTTGAGCGCTTCGATATATTGCTTTTTGACGGCCTCCCTTCTGCCGGCCAATCCGGCCAGGGATCTTCTGATCTCTTCCTGCTGCTGCGACAGATCTTTATGCTCCCGGCGGGCCTGCTCCAGGCCCATCTCGGGCCAGCCCAGCAAAGTAGCGTGAAATACTTCCAGCTCGGGATGGTGGGAGATGACGAAGAACAGGGGATATTTCTTCTGCGACACCACCTGGAGATAGGCGTCATCGGGGATATTTATGGTCTCCGGGTCCTTTTGGGTCGCCCGGTAGCGGTTGACATACAGCCCGTGCCTGCGGAGCTCCTCGGCATGGGCCGGATCGAAGTCGCCCCAGGGCTCCAGCTCGGTTATCAGATCCTCCAGATGGGCCAGCCGGGCGGTAGCCTCGCTCAGCCGTTTGGACAGCGATTCGATATAGAAGACCAGTTCGCCGTCGCTGACATCGTTTTCGCCGTCGCCGTCCCCGCCAGAATACTTGTCCAGCAGCTTCAAGGCCGAATCGATCCGCTTGAGCTCCGGCAGATCGGCGATCTTGGAAACTTTTTCCTTGGGCAGATCGATATGCACCACCCCGGCGCTTTGCAACAGGGCCATGGCCCTCTCCCCGGCCTGGGAGGGGCCCACCATGTAAATGCGTGTCATCGGGGCTATCGACAATTCAAATGCTCCAAAAGGATTTTTTTGATATATAGAAGTCTCTGTGAAATAAACCACGGAATCACGGAAGACATAAAAACACTGAATAAAACCATTCAATACTTTGGTAAATATTTAACGCAATATGTCATGCCCGTGGAAACGGGCATCCAGGCCTGGATTCCCGCCGGTCCGCCATAGGCGGATTATACTGAATGTAATGAAGTGCGGGAATGACAATAAAAATGTTCTAAAAACGGATATGGGTTATTGATCTATTAATTGCCGGGGCAATAATCGGATTGTCTTAAGCAATATTTCTTCACCAATTCAGTGTTTCCGTGGTAAAGAGTACTTATTTAAACGATTTAAAACGATACGGCGCTTAGCCGCTTGGCCGCCTTGGCCACCCCCACCGCCACCGCCCGCTGATCCTGGAGATAGACGTTGATATGCCGGATGGCATCCCGGCAGTCCGGCATCAGCCGCTGTTCATAGAGGTTTATCCGCTGGCTGGTCTTGCGCAGCCCCTCGGACAGCAGGGCCTCCTGGTCCCGCAGGAATTTCAATTCGGTCTTCAAGTAGATGATGTTCCGGGCCGTGTCCCGCACCGCCTCCAAGGAATACGGCGTGTCGAAGAAGCCGTAGGCCGGCTGGCGGAAGACGATGCCGTCCAGCTGCGGCACCTTCAGGCCGGCGAAATTCTTCACCGAGCTTTTCAGCTGCTCGATCTCCAAAAACGGCCTAAGGTGTCCCTCCATCTCCCGGAACAGCGGCGAGAAGGATTCGGCCGCTTTCAGCGAAGCCTCCAGCTGAAGCGACTTCTCCCGGATGGCCTTTCGGACCTGGGACTGCTGCAGCAGAAACAGCTGCTTCCGGGCCTCCAGGGCCGGCAGAAACCGCTGGTACATCCCCAGCTTCTGCTTCTGCTCCCTAAGGGAGACCTTATTTAGCTTGATGTTCTCCGGCATGGCTCACTTCTTCTGGGGCCAGTATTTATCTATCATCTCCTGCTTGATGCCCACCTCGTCCGGCGAAAAACATTCGGCCAGGGTCTGCCAGCCCAGGTCCAGGGCCTGTTCCAGGCCGATATCCACCTTCAGGTCCAGGAACCGCCGGTAGAATTTTTGGGAGTAATCCAGATAGCGGTCGTCCTCCGGGGTCTTGTCGAAGCCCATGGCCAGCTTCTGCTCCACCTCCCGGCTCTTGGCGTACAGCCGGATCATGCTGTTCATGATATGGCCGTGATCCTCCCGGGTCACCTTGCCGATCACCAGCTGTTTCAAGCGGGACAGCGAGCCGAAGGGCTCCACCACCCCCTTGCGCAAATAGAACTGGCCCTCGGTGATGTAGCCGGTGTTGTCCGGCACCGGATGGGTGACGTCGTCGCCCGGCATGGTGGTCACCGCCAGGATGGTGATGGAACCGGCCCCCTCGAAATCCACCGCCTTTTCGTAGCGGGCCGCCAGGTCGCTGTACAGCGAACCGGGGTAGCCCAGGTTGGAGGGAACCTGGTCCATGGAGATGGCGATCTCCTTGAGGGCGTCGGCGAAAGCGGTCATGTCGGATAGCAGCACCAGCACCCTTTTCCCCTGCACCCCGAACTGCTCGGCCGCCGCCAGGGCCAGGTCCGGCACCAACAGCCGCTCCACCACCGGGTCGGAGGCGGTGTGGATGAACATGATGGTCCGGGACAGCACCCCGGCCTGCTCGAAGGAATTCTTGAATTTTAGATACTCGTCATATTTCAGTCCGATGCCTCCCAGAATGACCACGTCGGCGTTGGCCCGCATCCCTATCCGGGCCAGCAGTTCGTTGTAGGGCTCGCCGGCCGCGGCGAAGATGGGCAGTTTCTGGCTCTCCACCAGCGGGTTGAAGACATCCACCATCGGCACCCGGGTCTCGATGAATCCCCGGGGGATGATCCGCCTGATGGGATTGACCGACGGCCCGCCGATCTCTATCTTGGGCAGGGAGGTCAAGACCGGACCGCCGTCCATCGGCTGGCCCGACCCGTTGAAGATCCTTCCCAGCAGGGCCTCTCCGAAAGCCACCTGCATGGGATGTTTGAGGAACCGTACCTGGTCGCCGGTGGAGATGCCCCGGGTCCCGGCGAACACCTGCAGAAAGACCTGATCGCCCTGCAGGCGGATCACCTGGGCCAGCGATGAGCGGCCCTGCCCCTTGACCGTGGCCAGTTCGCCGTTGCGGATGCCGGCGGCCTGGACGGTGATGATATCCCCCTGGATCCGGGAGATCAGATTATATTCCTTGATCATCTGGCCTCCTCCTTGCCCAGCATCCGTCCTATCTCCCGGCGATATCCCGTATATTTTTCTCCCTGGTAGGGGCTGTACTTCATCTGGAAGAACAGATTCTGCAGGCGGGTCATCTGGTCCCGGGCCTGCTGCTTGTTCTCGAAATCGAATTGGTGGCGGACCATCTCGGTCAACAGCAGGAAATCCTCTATCTGCCGCTGGCGCGAGGTGGCCCGGTCCACCGGGTCGAAGGAATCCTGCTGCAGGCAGGTGGCGTCCACGATCTCCGATTTCTGGTAGCTTACCAGGTCGGGCAGTGAGATGCCCTCCTCCCCCACCACCAGCATCATCTGCCGGACGGCATGGCCGTCGGCCATCAGCTTATGGGTCTGCTTGACCCTCTCCACCCATTCCGGATGGCGCAGGTTCAGGAAATCCTCCATCTGCCTGAGGTACAGGCTCCAGGAGATCAGCGGATCGATGGCCGGATATCTCCGCTGGTCGGAGCGGCTGCGCGACAGCCCGTGGAAGGCCCCCACCACCTTCAGGGTGTTCTGGGTCACCGGCTCCTCGAAGTTGCCCCCGGCCGGGGAGACGCTGCCGATCATGGTCAGCGAGCCGGTGCTTTCGTTATGCAGTTTGACCACCCCGGCCCGCTCATAGACCGCCGCGATCCGGCTTTCCAGGTAGGCCGGAAAGGCCTCCTCTCCCGGGATCTCCTCCAGTCGGGCCGATGACTCCCGCAGGGCCTGGGCCCAGCGCGAGGTGCTGTCGGCCAGCAGCAGGACCTTCAGGCCCAGCTGCCGGTAGTACTCGCCCAGGGTCAGCCCGGTGTAGATGGAGGCCTCCCGGGCCGCCACCGGCATGGAGGAGGTGTTGCAGATGATCACCGTCCGGTCCATCAGGGACCGCCCGGTCTGGGGGTCCTCCAGCTGGGGGAACTCCCGGATGGTCTCCACCACCTCGCCGGCCCTCTCCCCGCAGGCCACGATGATGACGATGTCGGCCTCGGCGTAGCGGGAGATGATCTGCTGCAGCACGGTCTTGCCGGCCCCGAACGGCCCGGGGATGCAGGCGGTGCCGCCCTCGGCCAGGGGGAAGAAGATGTCTATCAGCCGGCACTGGGTTAAAAGCTGCTTGTCCGGCAGCAGCCGCTCGCGGTAGGCCCGCATCGGCTGTTTCACCGGCCACTCCTGCTTCATGGCGACATTGATTTCTTGACCGTCCTGGTTTTTTATCCTGGCAATATGAGAAGATATCTTATATTTGCCGGCCGGGGATATTTCCGTGATCTCCCAGTTGCCGGAAAGCGCCAGTGGCGCCATGATGGGATGGCCGAACAGCCCCTCGGTGACCTCGCCCAGGTATTCCCCCGCCTTGACCCGGTCCCCCTTTTTGGCCAGGGGCACGAAGTCCCAAATTTTTTCCTCGTCCAAAGGAGGAAGGTACTGGCCCCGCTTTAAAAAGAAGCCCTGGTTGTTCTCCAGCAGGGCCAACGGATTCTGCAGGCCGTCGTAGATATTGCCCAGCATGCCCGGCCCCAGCACGGCCGACAGCACCTGTCCCGAGAAATCCACCGCATCGCCTATCATCAGCCCGGCGGTGCTCTCGAACACCTGCATGTCCACCTGGCGGCCCCTGATCCGGATGACCTCCGATTTCAGGGCCTGCCCCTGGCAATGGACATAGGCCACCTCGTTCTGCATCACCTCCCGGCCGGGATCGATCTCGGCCACCACCAGCGGCCCGTTCACCGATACCACTTTCCCCACGGTCCTGTCCGTCACTTCACTCCTCCGGCAAATGTTATTTTATCCAGGTCGAACGGTTTATCCTGATCCTGCCACCGGGAAAATATATAAGCTTGCGATAGATATCCCAGCAGGGCATCCAGCGAAAAGCCGTCATGGTCCAGGCAGCCCGAGATGAACCTCAAGCGCTCCCGGTCCAAATAAAGCTCGGCCTCCAGCGGGCCGGTGCATTCCTTGAGGCCGGAGAGCAATTTATCAAAGTTGTAGGCCGCATTGTTCGGAGCCACTAAGTATCCGGCCGGGTCCAGGCCTGCCTGCCAGGCCCGCCAGGAGGTCAGCGTATTGCACAACTGGATCTCCCAGGGCAGATATTTTTTCAAAAAAATATTGCCGGATCTCTCCGCCGTCTGCAGGACCCGGGCGTAATACATCTCCCACAGGCGGTCATAGACGTAGGGCCGGTTCGTTACCTGATCCTGCTCTTTCAGAAAATCGACGATCACCTCCGGCAGGTTTTCCTGAGTGTCGATATCCTCCGGGGTCAATCTTCCCCATGGCAAATATATTTCCCGGCCCGACTCCCGGCTGATGAAATTGGCCACATCAGCGTACAGCAGATGCGCCTCCAAAGCTTCCCGGTCGGCCGGGGCTATATTCTGCCGGGCCTGGGCCGCCAGCCATGCCACCCCGGCCCCCGGGGGCTGGCCCAGGGCCGCCGGCAGAGGCGGCAGCAGGGACATCAGGTAATAATAATTTCCCACGGGTACCTATTTCTCCTTGGAGGCAAAGAAATGCTTGCGGAAACGGGGGGAACAGAAATCGGACAGGGCCTCCACCAGCCCGTCGCTGAAGTTGAATTGGTTGCCGCTGCCCTGCAGGCCCAGCTTGAAGCCGAAGCTGATCTGGTCGGTGAAGTGGACGTCCACCCGGCCCAGCATTTTTTGGCTGCATTTTTTCAGGCACCAGGCCTCCAGCTCCTTCTTCTGCTTCTCCGGCAGCAGCAGCTCTATCCGGGCCTCCTCTCCGGCCGCCTTGGCATAGGCCGCCAGCACCTGTTCGATCATCTTGGGCAGGAATCCCGGGGCGGATACCGCCGCGCGCAGTTCCTCGGACAATACCGGACTGACCACCGAGGCCTCCAGCTCCTCCTGCACCTTCAACAGGAAATTGCGGGCCCCGGTGTCCAGGTCCGCCTCCATCTGCTTTTTTATCAGCCCGGCAGAGGCTTTGGCCTGGGATACCGTCTCCTCGGCCTGCCGGCGGGCCTGAGCCTTGATGCCCTCGGCCTCGGTCTTGGCATCGGCCAGGATCTTTTCGGCCTGGCCCTTGGCCGGCTCGATTATCCCGTCCTTGAGCTCCTTGGTGATATCGCCCAGGGTTCTGGTCATTTTATATTCTCCTTCGCATAAAATCTTGTTCAAAAGGAAAGCTTTGATATCCGCTCATTGAAATCTTTTGTCTCTCTCTCGCCCTTTCTGTCCGGGCAGACCTCACCCTTCCCTCTCCTAATGCTTTTAGGAGAGGGGTAGGGGAGAGGTTTTAGTTTTCCTAAAACTTTAGCTGGAATATCCTCTCCACCGCCTCGCTCATCCGCCGGCTGGGTATGGTCAGCGCCATCCGCACATATCCTTCGCCGTTGGCCCCGAAGCCGATGCCAGGCACAACCATCACCCCGGCCTTTTCCAATAAAAGATTGGCAAAGTCTATCGATCCGGTTTTATCCGGGGTTTTCAGCCACAGGTAGAAGGTGGCCTGGGGCAGATCGAACTCCAGCCCCATCTTCTTCAGCCCGGCGGCCAGAATATCCCGGCGCTCCTGGTAGATCCGGCAGTTATCCTTGACGCATTCCTGCGAGCCCTCCAGGGCGGCGATCCCGGCGTACTGCACCGCCTGAAACACCCCGGAATCGGTGTTGGTCTTGATTTTTAATAAAGCAGATAATATCCGGCTGTTGCCCACCGCCATCCCTATCCGCCATCCGGTCATGTTGTAGGTCTTGGAGAGCGAGTGGAACTCGATGGCGCATTCTTTGGCCCCCTCCACCTGCATGATGCTGGGCGGCTTGTATCCGTCGAAGGCGATCTCGGAATAGATCCCGTCGTTGAGGATGATGATCTCATTTTTGACCGCCCATTCGACCAGCTCCCGGTAGAAATCCAGGTCCGCCACCGCCGAGGTGGGATTGCTGGGGTAGCACAGGAATATAGCCTTGATCCCTTTGGTCGGCAGTTCGGAAATGACCGGCAGGTATTTGTTCTCCGGCCGGACCGGATACTTTACGATCTCGGCCCCGGCGAACATGGTCTGGGCGGCATAGACCGGGTAGCCCGGATCCGGGCACAGCACCCTGTCGCCCGGCCCGGACAGAGCCCAACAGATGTGGGCCAGGCCGTCCTTGGCGCCCATCAGGGCCACCACTTCCTTTTGAGGATCGAGGAGAACCGAGAATCTTTTATGGTACCAGCCGGCCACCGCCCGGCGGAAGGAAAGCATCCCGTCATAGGTGGGATAGCAGTGGTTCTCGATGTTGCCGGCTTGGGCGCACAAGGCGTCCACGATGTGCCGGGGCGTGGGCAGGTCGGGATCGCCCACCCCCAGGTCGATGATATCGGCTCCTTTTTCCTGCAGTTCCTTCTTCTTGGCGTTGAGCTGGGCGAACAGGTAGGGCGGCAGTTTTCGCAGCCGGTCGGCGGAGACGATCTTCATTATTTTCCCTTCAACTCCTTGATCTTCTTATTGGCAAAATCCACCTGGACCATGCTGCCCTGTCCGCTTTCCAGATATCTCTCCAGGGACGTGATGGCTTCGGATGTCTCCTTAGCTGTCCTGCCTATCTTGACCGCCAGTCTGGAACCCAAAATATAGTAAGCCTCCATCTTCTGGTCGTCGCACAGTATGGCCCGCCGCAGGTAGCGGATGGATTCATCCGAATATTTGGGGTTGGTCATGGCATAGGCCAGGTTGTAGCTGATGTCGCTGCTGCAGGAATCCAGCTGATAGGCTTTTTTATAATAGACGATGGCCGAATCGGTGGCCGGCATATTGAGAAAACAATAGGCCATATTGCTATAAAAGGAAACCTCATTGGGATTTCCGTCCAGGCCTTTTTTAAGCGTTTCTATGGCCTGGTCGAATTTTTCCGTCCGGGCATAGGCCTGGCTCAGGGCGATGATGGCATCGGTATATCCCGGCTTGTATCTGATCGCCTCTTTAAAATATTTGACGGCCTTCTCCCGGTTCTCCGGGGTGGAGTAGCAGATCCCCAGGTTGAAATAGGCCGCGGCAAAATCCGGTTTGAGCCTGACGGCCTTCTGGAACTCGCCGATGGCCGCCAGAGTGTCGCTCTTCTGGAAGGCCTGGACCCCCAGTTCGAAGTGCTCATCGGGCGTCCCGCTGACGCAGCCGATGACAATTACGGACAAGATCAGGATCGATAAGATATTTTTCATGTTCTTAATCTTTGGGTTTTATACTTTAACTCATCCCTTCGCCCTTCTCTTGGACTTGTGCTGAGCCTGTTGAAGCAAAGAGAAGGGACGGGGTTGAGTTGGTTATGCCAGCACGTCCTTCATCTCGTACCACCCCGGCTTGGCCTGGGCCAGGAATTTGGCGGCCAGCAGGGACCCTTCGGCAAACACCCGCCGGCTGTGGGCCCGGTGGGTGAACTCCAGCCGCTCGCCCGGACCGGCAAAGACCACCGTATGCTCGCCCACAATATCCCCGGCCCGGATGGACACCACCCCGATCTCGCCCTGGCCTCTGGGTTTGCTGGAGCTTTCCCGCTGGTAGACCGGCTGGCCGCCCCGCACCGCGGTTATCTCCGACAGCAGTTTTTTGGCGGTGCCGCTGGGGGCGTCCTTTTTGTTCTTATGGTGGGTCTCGATGATCTCCACGTCGTAGTTGCCGGGGATGGTCTTGGCCGCCCGGGAGATGATATCGTAAAACAGGTTGACCCCGATGGACATGTTGGAGGAGACCAGCAGGGGGATCTTTTTGGAGAGTTCCTGCAGTTCCTTCATCTGATCGGGATTGATCCCGGTGGCACCGATAACCATGGGCTTTTTATGTTCAGTGGATATTTTAGCATTGCCCAGCGCCGCCGCAGGAGAAGTGAAATCTATCACCGCATCACATTTGTCAATTATTTTGCCGAGATCCGTCGACAGCTCCGGCAGAGTGTCCCCGCTTTTTTGGCCGATCATCGAATGTCCTTGGCTTTCGATTAGGCCAGCGACGTTAAACTCAGGATTCTCCCGGCAGGCTTCAATTAATGCCTGGCCCATCCTGCCGCCCGCCCCGCAGATGATGATGTTTATCATATCAGTTTTTTATAGTTGTAACTTTATAATTTTATATGACAACTTGTCATTCCATCGCAGGATGGAATCCAGTACCGGATATCCTGCGATGCCTTAATGCCGGGCGATGTAATCGTCCAGTTCCTGGTGCCAGGCGTCTGGCTCATAGGTCTGGGGCACCGTCTCCTCGGCGAACAACAGGTCTATCAGGTACTGCGGCCTCTTGCCGCCTATATGCATTGATTTTATGCAGGATATGCAATAGACGGCCACCTCCTCCGCCGGCATCTCCCAGGCCCGCTTGGTCATCTGGGCCTTGACCTGTTCCACCGGAATGGCCCCGTAAAAGCTGTCGCCGCAGCAGGTGCTTCTGGTCCGGGTGTTGACCGGCTCCGCCACTTCGATATTCATCTTTTTAAGCAGGATGCGGACGGCGTTGTGCACCCGCGCTTGGTCCCGGGTGGGGCAGGCGTCGAGGATGGACATCCGCCGGCCCTTATGGTCCGGGAAGGCGAAAAAATCGCCCTCGGCCAGGATCTCCCACAGGGAGATGGTGGATGAACTCTTATAATCGTTCCGGAACCGCTTGTCACAGCCGGGGCAGATGTTTATCACCTCGGTATCTTCGGTGAATTGGGGATCATGGTGACAGCAGATATCCAGCCGGTCCACTTTATCCAGATTGTCATTCAGCAGGGAATGCAGCTTGTCGGCCAGTTCCGGCTTGTACAGCATCAGGCCGCAGCCCGGGGCGAAGATCCTTTTCTTCATATCGCTTCTTTTTTAGGTGCTGGATATTTCCCGTCAGATGGGCCGGGCGATCAGGATCCCCTCCAGGCGGTTGTAATAATCGTAGCTTCCGGTCCACAGGCCGTACCACTTGCCCTCCAGCTTCCAATGGTATTTATACGGGCGGTTCCGGCCGTTGGTCGAAAGACCATACCGCATCCAGCCCACCCCTATCCCGCTGCCGTCCAGGCTGGCGGTGCCGGCGCTGTCCCGGGTGTCGGCATAATGGCCGCTGCTGGCGCAGTCCAGTATCTTGATGGTGGCTTCGCTGCCGATGATGATCGGCTGGCTCCAGGCCACCATCACATGGCCGGTGCTGGCGTCCTTGTTCTCCTTGTCCTGGTATTGCTGCCGCCAATCCTCATCGTATTTCACCACGATGATGTCGCCCTTTTTGATGGAATCCGCCGCCAGGAACACCTTCCAGTATTTGTTCTGTCCCGCCGGGTTGGCCTGGCCGCTGGCGTCGTTGCCCAAAATATCCCGGAAATAATCGTAGAATCCCCAGGCCCGGGGGCGGGGATCGAAGGTATGGAAGGCATTGGCGAACAGGGCCAGGTCCTGATAATGGTCGTACAGCGCCTGCCGGATGACAAAATCGCCCACCAGGCCGGAGCAATCGTAGATGTAGGTGCCGGAGGCCTCGTCCATCACCCGGCCGGAGTAGTGCTCGTATTTGGTGGTGTCCAGGTTGTCCAGAATGGCCTGGGCCCGGGCCCGGAATATCCCGCTGGGAGCGGCCGCGCCGGAGGTGTCGTCTATCTGGACCGGAGGAGTGAAAACGGTGAGATCATATTCTACCGGGATGATCTCGTAGTCCGAATGGTAGCTCTCGACAAAAGAGGGATCCTCTACGCTGGTGGGGGTTTCCTTGCTGCAGCCGAAGACCAGCAGCAACAAGCCAATTATTGAAAGGACAAACCTCTTCATTGTATTTCCTTTAATTAATTTTCCAATATGCGAAGGTGTCACAAAGCATAGCTTGTATCTCTGCCGCCCACCCCGCAGATTATAAAATCTAATTTGGCACAATATTGTTTATTACCATTTAAGGTTCATCGCAATTAACGGTATCTATTTTTATAAAATATGTTTTAAATATTTTTTCGGTTTTCCTTCTATTCTGATCAACACGCTTTACATCCTCATTTGCTGAATTCCACCACCCGTAAGTCATTAGCTCTATTTTCGCATATAATAAGCTGTCTCGAGATTTTTTCTTTTTAAAATGTTCTTCCCGCAGTTTTTCAGGATAACCATTTGTTTTACACTGTTCTTCAATTAAATTATCCCAACCTTCCATAATTTCTTGATTCGAACCATTTAATATTCTTGCATAATACTTTGCTTTACTATTGGCATCAATAAATGCGTATAATGTTTTTGGATATTTATATGCTTGGATTGTGATTTTTTTTAGATAATAAACGGAATTTAATTCATCAATATACGATAACCTTAGAGAATCCCAATAGGTATCCGGTAACAGTTTCAAAGATTTTAAGCTGTTCAACCTTTCCAAATACTCTATTTCTATTTTTTTATAACTAAGCTTGTCGATATCCGTTGGAATATTTGCATGAACCTGCGTTTCAAATCCTCCATAATTTAAAAACCATAACTGATATGTATCCTCTAAGCTCTCCTTATTAATCTTTGCTGTTTCAAATTTTCCTAAATACTCACATGTTTCATCACTCCATCTGAAAAAATCTGTCTGAGCATAGATTTTAAAACTACAAGAAAATATTATAATAAATATTATCTGTTTCATTTTATAACTCGCGGTAAAATTGTTATTTAAGCTACCCATCGCTTCAAACACCGCATGCCTTTTATTATTGCATCTCAAACTGTAAACCCTCGCCCGACCTTTATCATTCCCCCTCAAACAACTATCCCGGCAAGCAGACAGCTACCCCCGCTCCACTTCGTAATTCGGAGCCTCCTTGGTGATCACCACATCATGCACATGGCTTTCCTTTAAGCCCGCATTGGTTATCCTCACAAAGGTGGCCTTCTGCTGGAGAGCCTTCAAATTGGCCGCCCCGCAGTATCCCATCCCGCTCTTGAGACCCCCGATCAACTGATAGACGGTATCGGCCAGCGGCCCCTTGTAGGGTATCCGGCCCTCTATGCCCTCGGGCACGAACTTCTTCTCCTCGGTGTTCTTCTCCTGGAAATACCGGTCGGCGCTGCCCTTGCGCATGGCGCCCAATGATCCCATCCCGCGGTAGACCTTGTAGCTGCGGCCCTGCAGCAGGATGGTCTCGCCCGGGCTCTCCTCGGTGCCGGCGAAGATGTTCCCGATCATGATGCAGTCGGCCCCGGCCGCCAGCGCCTTGACGATGTCGCCGGAGTATTTTATCCCGCCGTCGGCGATGATCGGTATCTTGTGCTTCAGGGCCACCGCCCTGGCCTCCATCACCGCGGTCAGCTGGGGAACGCCCACCCCGGCTATCACCCGGGTGGTGCAGATGGAGCCCGGCCCGATCCCTATCTTGACGGCGTCCACCCCGGCCCGGATCAGCTCCCGGGTGGCCTCGGCGGTGGCCACGTTGCCGGCCACCAGGTCCACCTTGGGGAATTTGGCCTTGACCTTCTTGACCGCATTGATGACGCCGATGGAATGTCCGTGGGCGGTGTCTATCACCAAAGCATCGACCCCGGCAGCCACCAGGGCCTCGGCCCGCTCCAGATAATCGCCGGACACCCCGATGGCGGCGGCCACCCGCAGGCGGCCCTGGCTGTCCTTGCAGGCGTTGGGGTGCTTCTCCTTTTTCATCACGTCCTTGACGGTGAACAGCCCCCTCAACATTCCCTTTTTATCCACGATGGGCAGCTTCTCTATCCGGTGCCTATGGAGGATCCGGCTGGCCTCGTCCAGGGTGGTCCCCACCGGAGCGGTGATCAGGTTCTCTTTGGTCATCACCGCGCCGATCTTTTTGGTATGGTCCTTCTCAAAGACCATATCGCGGTTGGTGATGATTCCCAGCAGACGGCCGCCCGGGTCGGTGATGGGTATGCCCGAGATGGAGAATTTTCTCATCATGGCCAGGGCGTCGGTCAGCAGGTGCTCGGGGGAAAGGGAGATGGGGTTGGACACCATCCCGCTCTCGGACCGCTTGACCCGGTCCACTTCGGAGGCCTGCTCCTCTATGGCCAGGTTCTTGTGGATCACCCCCATGCCGCCCTCCCGAGCCAGGGCCACCGCCAGCCGATGTTCGGTGACGGTGTCCATGGCCGCCGACACCAGCGGGATGTTCAGCTTGATGTGCCGGGAGAACCGGGTGCCAATCTCCACCTCGTTGGGCAGCACTTCGGACCTCTGGGGAACCAGCAGCACGTCGTCAAAGGTCAGCCCCTCGCCCTTAAGCCATTTGGTCATATATCCTCCAAAAATTAAATTTCATAAATATTTATAAGTTGTCACCCTGAGAAATCTGCCTGCCCGACAGGCTGAATGGGGAACAAACTCATCCCCTTTATCCCCTTCTCTTGGGCTTGTGCTGAGCCTGTCGAAGCAAAGAGAAGGGGTTGGGGTTGAGTTGAATCATTCCGACCACTCCCCCTGAAAGACCAACTGCACCGCCCCCTCCAGGAAGACATCGCTGACCACTTCCCCTTCCAGCTTGAAGTGGATGGTCAGGGTCTCCCCGCCCCGGGTCAGGCATTCCACCGGAGATTCGGCCATCCCCAGCCGGGCCGCCACCACCGCCGCCGCGGTGGCTCCGGTGCCGCAGGCCAGGGTCTCGTCCTCCACCCCCCGCTCGTAGGTCCGGATCTTCAGGTGGTGCCGGTCGGCGATCTCGATGAAATTGGCGTTGGTCCCGGCCGGCTGGAATCTGTCATGATGCCTGATCTGGCGGCCCACCTCGGCCACCGGAAAATCGTCCAGCTCGGCCACCGGGATCACCACGTGCGGCACCCCGGTATCGGTAAAGCAGGCCGAATATCCCCGGGCGGCCAGGTCCAGCAGGAACCGCAGGTCGAAGTCGCGGGGCTCCCGCATCTGCAGTTTCACCCGGTCGTCATCGACCTCGGCCCGATGAAGGCCGTCCCCGGCCTGGAAGGTCATGGCCTTCCCGGCCGCTCCGATGGAATGGGCGAACCAGGCGATGCATCTGCCCCCGTTGCCGCAGAAGGCCACCTCCCCGCCGTCGGCGTTGAGATAGCGCATCCGGAAATCGGCCTGGGCCGACTTTTCGATGACCAGCACTCCGTCGGCCCCCACTCCGTTGCGGCGGTGGCATAATCTTTGGACCAGCGGAGAGAGGTCGGAAGGCAACTTCCCGTCACGGTTATCCAGCAAGACGAAATCGTTGCCGCTGCCGGACATCTTGTAAAAATTCATATTACCTGTATGCAATGATAAAAGATGAAAATAGAATATGGAATCTTGAATGTACAATATTCAGGAAACCGTCATCGCGAGACGACTTTATAATTTTCAACCGAAGCGATCCATATATTCACCAGATTGCTTCGTCAGATACATAAAAGAATCCTCGCAATGACCGGCGCCCTGAGCCAAATTCTATATTCTGAATTCTTTATGATGCCTATTTTACCTTCAGCACATCCACCAGCTGATCTAATTTGGCCAGCAGTTCGTTCATCTGCTCATGCTTCGTGGTGCGATCATTAAGCTCCGATTGGTAATACTCGGTGGCCTTCTTAAAAAAGCGAAGGACGTAAATAAAGCAGACTAGTCCCACTGCAAATATTACCAGAAGAAACAACCAGTTACTGATAAAGCTTAATATACCCATTTCGGTTTTCTCCTTAGGCTGTTGTTTTTAGTGCCACCGCGATCATTCGGGGTGGCACTAATATTTTATTTCTTCTTTTTGGCCTTGGGCCTCCGGGCATTGTTCTTGACCAGGGTGACCATTATCGCCTTCTGGATATGCAGCCGGTTCTCGGCCTGGTCCAGCACCTGGGAGTGCGGGCCGTCCAACACCTCGCTGGTGATCTCCTCCTCTCGGTGGGCCGGCAGGCAGTGCAGGACCATGCAGTCCTTCTTGGCGGCGGCGATGATGTGCTTGTTGACCTGGTAGGGGGCGAACACCCGGGCCTTGAGGTCCTTCTCAGACTCCTGGCCCATCGAGGCCCAGACATCGGTATAGATGACATCGGCCTGGCGGGCGGCCTCCCGCGGGTCGCGCACGATCTGCAGGGTGGTCTTGGTCTTGGCCGCCAGCTCCTGGGCCTTCTCCCAGATCCCCCGGTCCGGCTCGTAGCCCTGGGGGCAGCCCACCGTCATGTTGACGCCCAGGGTGGCGGCGGCCAGCAGCAGCGAATTGCAGACGTTGTTGCCGTCGCCGATGTAGACCAGCTTCAGGCCCTTGAATTTTTTCTTGTGCTCCAGAATGGTCAGGAAGTCGGCGAAGATCTGACAGGGATGCTCCAGGTCCGACAGGGCGTTGATCACCGGGATGTCGGTATTCTCGGCTATCTCCACGATGCTCTTGTGGGCGAAGGTGCGGGCCATTATCAGGTCCACCCAGCGGTTGATGTTGCGGGCAATGTCCGGTGTTGACTCCCTCTTGCCCAGGGACATTTCCAAAAATATTCCATGCCCTCCAAGCTGGGTCATCCCGGTCTCGAAAGTGACCCTGGTGCGCAGGGACGGTTTTTCGAAGATCATGGCCATGGTTTTGTCGGCCAATAATTTGGGTGACTTGCCGGCCTTGGTCGGTTTCTTGATTTTTATCGCCAGCGCAAAAAGATCGTCCATCTCCTTTTTATTCAAGTCCGCTACCGAGAGAAGGTCCTTCTTCATCTGTTCCTCCGTTTAATGGTTTGTGAGCAAAGGTGTTACCCTTAGGTTGGTGATTTTTTATTTCAAAAATAGCCCGCAAGTTTTTAATCGCTTGCGAGCCAATATCCTCAACAATCTATATATCCATACAATACAATATGTTATAAAATATGTTGCTATCGTTATTTAAGTGTTAATTTTACCTTATTACAAGATTTTAGTCAAGAGAAAACGAAATGCATAATTTGATCAGTTATTTTGCCTTGTCCTGCCCGGCACTTGCGTTTTTCTGTCATCTGGGGGTTTATGACCACCGGGTAATATATTCGCATAAGGCATCGCCCCTGCCCCGGCAGCGGTTATGTTCCACGCTGACGTCTTTTGCGCCGGACAGCTCCAGCCCGGCTCTGATGAAGCCCAAAACCACCGAACATAGCATCGGCCCTCCGCCCTCGATATTCTCGATCCTGGCCTTGGCGCTCTTGGCCAATATGTCGAAGACATAAAACCGCCCGGTATCATGGTATCTTTTCCAGATCTGGTTGGCCTCCATCACCATCAGCCCCGGCCCGCCGAACTTTATCGCCATTTTGTAGATGTATTCCGTGTCGTGTTTAACCTGAAAAGCGCCGAATTCCTGGCAGAACTGTTGCACCTCACAGGCCGCTTCGGCGGCCCCGGCATTCAATATATTAAAAAACAAATCGTAGGGAGCCCACTGTTCCTCGGTCAGGCTTTTAGCGCTTCTCTGGTCCGCATCGCTTAAGCGGCTTAAAACTTTGGAATAATCAACTCCCGGATATTTTTCTTTCAGAAAAGTTTTAATAAGAAGCAAGCTTCTGGCTGTGGTCTGTCCCATACTTTTTTAACCTTAATGATTTGAGATCTGTTTTTTGCAGACAATCGGCGTAAGGAATGAAACGGCGCCGTTCGGCCCGGGGAGATATCACCCGGCAAGCATCATGGCACGCCCGGCCCGATTCTCCGCCGGGGGCGGATCCGCCGTCGCTTGGCAACCCTGTTTTCTGCCCTCCTACGGGGGACTACAGTTAGTCGCTGGGGCATTTATGCTGCCGGCGGAGAACGGCTCGCGTTTTAAAACACCCGGTAGCGAAGATCTAAACATAATGGTGCGCCTGGCCCGATTCGAACGGGCGACCTGCGGATTCGAAGTCCGATGCTCTATCCAGCTGGGCTACAGGCGCGTATTATAACTACCTTGATGCCTGGCTTACTTGCGTCTTATCCTGAGCGTCTCGACTGAGCTCGCCGAAGTCCTGTCGAAGGAAGCTACAGACACTTTTTCCGAAGTTATGAAGATTTGAACTTATGAGGTTATATCTTATTATATGTTATTGATTTCTTATCTTCCAATCTTCTCAGCTTCCGAACTTCAGATTTTGGAAAGCGCCTGGTCCAGGTCGGCCATTACGTCCTCCGGGTCCTCGATGCCCACCGCGATCCTGACGAAACCGGCGGTCATGCCCACCGAGGCCAGGTCCTCCTCGGAATAGGCCAGATGGGTGGTGGAGGCCGGATGTGTCACCAGGGTGTCCACGCTGCCCAGGCTGACCGCCAGCTTGCACAGCTTGAGGTTGTTCTGGAATTTGCGGCCGGCCTCGCGCCCGCCTTTCAGGTCGATGGCCAGCACCCCGCCGTAGCCGCCGCTCATCTGCTTTTTGGCGACCTGATGGGCCGAACAGGATTCCAGGCCCGGATAGCAGGTGCGCAATACCTTGGGGTGCTTCTCCAGAAATCGGGAAACGATCATAGCATTCTGGGAATGCCGCTCCACCCGCAGGGGCAGGGTCTGCAGGCCGCGGGACATCAGCCAGGCGGTGAGGGGAGCGATGGATCCTCCCAGATTCTTGAAGGCCATGGGCCGGATCTGGTCTATCTCGGCCTTGGGGCCAACTACTACGCCGCCCATGGTATCCCCGTGTCCGCAGATATATTTGGTGGCCGAGTGCAGAACGATATCCACCCCCATCTCAATCGGCCTCTGCAGGCAGGGGGTGGCAAAGGTGTTGTCGATGACCACCCTCAGGTTATGCTTTTTGGCGGCCTTGACCGTCTCGGCGATGTCCACCACGTCTAAGGTGGGGTTGGCCGGGGTTTCGATATAGATCATCTTGGTCTTGGAATTGACCTTGGCCGACAGCAGTTCGTGGATATCTTTGGCCGGCAGGTAGATGATCTCGATGTTCATCTTGGGCAGCAGGTCCTTGAACAACCCGAAGGTACCCCCATAGATGGGGGCCGAGGAGATGATGTTGTCGCCGGGGCGGCAATAGGTCAGCATCACCGCGGCGATGGCCGCCAGCCCCGAGGCGAAGGATATTCCTTCATCGGTGCCCTCCAGCAGGGCCATCCGTTTTTCAAAATCCTGGCTGGTGGGATTGCCCAGCCGGGTGTAGACGAAGCCCGGCTCCTGGCCGGACATCACCGCCGCGCCGTGCTCGGCCGAGTCGAAGACGAACTCCGAGGACTGGTAGATGGGGATGGAGACCGGCTTGATCTTGCTTAGGTCCGGCATGCCGGCCCCGTGCACCGCCAGGGTGTTGAACTTGACTTTTCCGTGAGACATTATTGCGCCCTTCTTTTATTTTATGATTAGAAATTATTATAAAATACTTTGCCGCGGAAACACAGAGTGTTTGAAACTTAAAACAATAAGGAGAGTATTCCGTGTTTCAAAAATTTCAGTGTTTCTGTGGTTGGCTTCGTAAAAGCATGGATTACTTCAACAGGGAGATCAGCACCCCGGCCGCCATGGCGGTGCCCAGCACCCCGGCCACATTGGGGCCCATGGCGTGCATCAGCAGGAAATTATGCCTGTTCTCGCGCTGGCCCTCGGTCTGGGAGACCCGGGCCGCCATCGGCACCGCCGAAACACCGGCCGAGCCGATCAGCGGATTGACCTTTCCCCCGCTCAGTATGTAGAACAGTTTTCCCAGTAGCATGCCGCCGAAAGTGCTGAATCCGAAGGCCACCAGTCCTAGGGCCACTATCTTCAGGGTGGACAGGCTCAGAAAATTGGACGCCTCCATGGTGGCCCCCACCGAGGCCGCCAGCAGTATGGTAACAATGTTGCACATCTCGTTCTGCAGGGTCTTGGACAGCCTTTCGGTCACCCCGCTCTCCCGGATGATATTCCCCAGCATCATGGTCCCGATCAGGGCGATGGCCTGGGGCAACAGCAGGGCGGTGATGATGGCGATGGCGATGGGAAATATTATCCGTTCCCTCTTGCTGACCGGCCGCAGTTGTTTCATCACGGTGGCCCGCTCCTTCTTGGTGGTCATCAGCCTCATGATGGGCGGCTGGATCAGCGGCACCAGCGACATGTAGGTGTAGGCTGCCACTGCGATCGGCCCCAGCAGATGCGGGGCCAGCTTGCTGGCGGTGAAGATGGCGGTCGGCCCGTCGGCCCCGCCGATGATGCCGATGGCCCCGGCCTCGGCCAGGTTGAAGCCCAGGGCGGTTGCTATCAGCAAAGCGGCAAAGACCCCGAACTGGGCGGCGGCCCCCATCAGAAAGGTGGTGGGATTGGCCAGCAGCGGGCCGAAATCGGTCAGGGCCCCTATCACCATGAACATCATGGTGGGCAGGACCTCGGTGGAGACCCCAACGTTGTAGATTAATGTCAGCAGGCCGTCTGGGCCGATCACGTTGGACAGCGGCAGGTTGGCCAGAAAGGCACCGAACCCGATGGGCAGCAGCAGCAGCGGCTCAAAACCCTTGAATATCGCCAGGTACACCAGGGTCAGGGAGACCGCCATCATGATCACGTTGCCCAGGGAAAGATTGGCCATTCCGGACATCTGGACCAGCATTGAGAGATGATGCAGGATGGTGTTCATTTTCTGCCCCCCCTGCTGGCCGCTTCCTGAAGGGAGACCAGCCGCCAGGTACTGCCCTGTCCGGCCGTGGTTTTGACCTGTCCGTCGGCCATATTAAGCTCCGCCGACAAGGCCCCCATCACCACCGCGGCGATCTCCCCCTCATCGTCCTGGTCTGCCGGGGGTGGAGTCGCTGAAACCGCTACTGCCGGCACCTGGCCCGCCGGGATCCCGTTTCGGTCCCCGGCCAGAAGGCCGACCAGATAGATCACTCCGGCCATGATGGCCAGGGCTATGAACACTATGCTCTGGGCAATCAGGCAGACCGTCAGAGCCCCGCCCATCCCCACAAAATCTGAAGACATCTTTTCCTTTCTTACTTTCCGCAGGTTTCCTGCAGTTTCTTGGTCAGGGCCGGAAGCACCTCGAAGACGTCGCCCACTATCCCATAACTGGCCACCTTGAAGATGGGGGCCTCTGGATCCTTGTTGACGGCGATGATGCAGTCCGAGGACTGCATGCCCACCAGGTGCTGGATGGCCCCGCTGATGCCGCAGGCGATGTACAGCTTGGGGGCCACCGTCTTGCCGGTCTGGCCCACCTGGTGCGAATAGGGTATCCAGCCGGCATCCACCGCCGCCCGGGAGGCGCCCACTGCGCCGCCCACCGCCCGGGCCAGGTTCTCCACCAGTTTGAAATTCTCCGGAGCCTTCAACCCCCGGCCGCCGGAGACGATGATGTCGGCCTCGGTCAGCTTGATCATGTTGGTGGCCTCTTCGATGACCTGGGCCACCGAGGTGCGGGAGGCCAAGGTGGCCTTATCATATGATTTTTTGATGATCTGGCCTTTGCGGGTTTTATCGCACTCGGCTTCCTTCATCACTTTGTGCCGCACCGTGGCCATCTGGGGCCGGTGGTTGGGGCAGATGATGGTGGCCATGATGTTCCCGCCGAAGGCCGGGCGGGTCTGGAGAAGGATCCTCTTTTCTTCGTCGATGGCCAGCGAGGTGCAGTCGGCGGTCAGCCCGGTGCGGGCCTTGATGGCCACCTTGGGGATCAACGCCCGGCCGATGGTGGAGGCCCCGCCCAGCACTATCTCCGGCTGGTATTCCTTTATCAGGTCGGCCATGATCCTGGCATAGGGCTCGTCGCAAAAATGCTCCAGGGCCGGATCATCCGCCGCATAGACCTTGTCAGCCCCGCGCCAGACCAGCTCCTGGCAGGCCTGGTCGATATTGTGGCCCATGATCACCGCCGCCAGTTCCACTCCCAGGGTGTCGGCCAGCTTGCGGCCCTCGCCCATCAGCTCGTAGGAAATGCTCTGCACCTGTCCGTCCTTCTGCTCGGCGAACACCCACACTCCCTTGAAGCCGGAGATGTCGGCCTTCTCCACCGAATCCTTGCGGATTAAAATAGCATCGAAACCGCAGGAGGCCACGCAGGCCCCGCACAGGGTGCACTTGTCGTCGTCAATGACCGCCAGGTTGTCCTGCAGGGTGATGGCCCCGTAGGGGCAGGAGGGCAGGCAGGCCCCGCAGCCCACGCATTTGTCTTGGATGATCTCTATATCGCTCATTTGGCTCCTTGATTTTCTTTTGGACGCTGATTACGCTGATTGTTTCTGATTTTTTCTTAGGTTATTAAAAGCTTTTCTCTTTACTTCAGGCTTTATACCGAAGTTCAATAGTAGCCCGACTTCTGTTTCCGTGGCTTTAAGATAATTCAATAATTGTGCTTCATGCTCCACGGCAAAGCATTTCACAGCCTTTATTTCAACAATCACCTTGTTTCCCACCAGTATGTCGGCAAAATATTCGCCGATCATTTGATTCTCATATAAAACCTTGATTGGAGCTTGGGCTGTCGCTTCCAAACCTTCTTTTTTCAATTCAATCAACAGAGCGTTCTCATATACTTTCTCAAGGAAACCATAGCCCAAAGCATTGTATACTTTATAAAACGCCTTTATTATTTTATCCGTTAGTTCGGAATATTTATAATTCTGCGAATCGAGTTTCATCAATGGCCCTTGATTAAGGTTTATTTTAGGTTAAATTCAAATCATAAATCTGCGTTATTCAGCGTAAATCAGCGTCCTATTAAATTATCTGCTGTTCTTTAAGCCCGTTGACCACTTTCTCCACCGCTTCGTTTATGTCGCCCTGCAGGATCACTCCGCCGGAGCGCACCGGGGGGGTAAATATCTTGACCACGTTGGTGGGCGAGCCGTTCAGCCCGATGTTCTTTTCATCGGCCCCGATATCGGCGGCCTTCCAGACGGTGGGCTGGAACGATTTGGCCTTCATCTTGCCCTTCAGGGACGGCAGGCGCGGCTCGTTGATCTCCTTGACCACGGTGAACATGGCCGGCAGTGTGGTGTCCACCACCTCGTAGCCCTCCTCGGTCATCCGCCAGGCCCGGGCCTTTTTCTCGTCGATCTGCTCGATCTTCTTGACGTAGGTCACCTGGGGGATATCCAGAAATTCGGCCACCCCAGGTCCCACCTGGGCGGTATCCCCGTCGATGGCCTGCTTACCGCAGAGCACCAGGTCACAATTCCCAATTTTTCTGATCCCCAGCGACAAAGTGTAACTGGTGGCCCAGGTATCAGCCCCGGCAAAGGCCCGGTCGGATAGCAATATGGCGTCATCCACCCCCATGGAGATGGCCTCCTTGAGGGCCTCGGTCACCTGGGGCGGCCCCATGGAAATGACGGTAACCTTGCCGCCCAATTTCTCCCGAAGCCTCAAGGCCTCCTCGATGGCATACATATCGAAGGGATTGATGATGGAGGGCACCCCTTCACGGATCAGGGTGTTGGTGGCCGGGTCTATCCGGACATCGGTGGTGTCCGGCACCTGTTTGATGCAGACGACGATGTTCATAATCTTTTATTATCTATTGAGTTATAAAATTATATTTTTTAATGCAGACGTTAATTTTATCATAAATTTTATGGGGTGTCAAATATAATAAAATGTGGGGAGCTGGGTATATGATAAGATAAAAAGGCTGCCGTGGTGCAGCCTTTTTATCTCTAATATATATTTTGTTTTCAACAAGACCCATCAGGTCAGATCACTCCACCGCCGGCGTTTCCGGATGCATTACCAGAGCCGGGGCCGCCGGCTCGATGACCCGCATGGCCTTCCATTTCCCGCCCCGGAACCGCAGGTAGAAAGCTCCTCCCAGAACGATCACATAGACCGAGGCCACGACCCAGGCCGAATAGATGCCGGCCTTCATCACCACTATGGCCAGGTAGCTGGGAATGGAAAGCAGTCCCAGGGAAAGAGCCAGCACCATGTACATCACGAACTTGGTGTCCCCCGCCCCCTTGATGGCCGAGGAGAAGATGATGTTCAGCCCGTCGAACAGCGAATAGACCGCCACGAAACGCAGCAGGATCACCGTGGTCCGCCGGATATTTTCGAACCGGGCCGGGTCGGCCTTGGCGGCGAAAGGCATCAGGAAAAGATCGGGCCAGAAGAAATACAGCAGGGCCACCGCCGTCATGTAGATGAAGGTCAGGTGAAAGGCCGAGTAGACGCTGCGGCTGGCGGTTTTGGGATCTTCCCCGCCCAGATACTGACCCACCAGCACCGAGGTGGCGATCCCGAACCCTATCATGGGCATGAAGGCCAGGGTGTTGACGTTGAAGGCGATATTGGAGGCCGCCAGGTTGTCGCTGCCCAGCCGGCCCACCAGCAGGATGAAAAAGGTGAATCCGGCCATGTCCACGAAGAACTGGATGCCGTTGGGAAACCCGAATTTCAGCAGGGAGACGAACCGGGTTTTGTCGAACCTCCATCCGCTAAGAGTGTTGAAAATCTTGTTATATTTTGGCCGGAAGATCAGCAGCGCATAGGCTGCCACCGAGAATACCGCCGAAAATACCGTGGCCCAGGCCGCCCCAGCCATGCCCATCTCGGGGAATCCCCAGTGTCCGAAGATCATCAGGTAATCGAAAATTATGTTGATGGCGGTGGCGGCAATATTGACCCACATTACCGGCACGGTCTTTCCCAGGCCGGAATAGAAGCCTGACAGGGCCGAGGCCATCAGGGCCGGCAGAGCCCCGGCGCACAGGATGGCGAAATATACCGCCTCGTTCTTCTGCACCAGCGGTTCGTGTCCCACCCAACGGAAGATGTCGCCGGACCAGGGGATCAACAGCAGGGTAAGCAAACCTCCGATGGCGGCGATATATATCCCCTGCCAGATCATGGGGCCGATCTGTTTTTCCTGCTTGGCCCCGTAGTACTGGGCCACAAAGGTGCTGACATACCCGGCGGTTCCCAGGAAAATGCACATCAGGGCGAAGTTCAGCATGCCGGCCGGCATGGCCGCGGCGATGGCCTCCGGGGAATACCAGGTCAGGAACATCCGGTCCACGAAATGCTGCACCGACCACGAGGCGGTGCTCATGATCAGAGGCAGGGCCAGTATCAGCACCTCCCTATACCCTCCGGGGGAATGCCAGCGGGATTTTACTCGAGTGAGAATAACTTTTTTCCTATTTCAAAAATAAAATGATTGCGCTGTTGTATTATATTGCTAATCGCTTTACGCTTTTGACCTCACCCTTCCCTCTCCTAATGCTTTAGGAGAGGGATCGAGGGAGAGGTCGGTCGGTCACTCTATGGCCATGAAGGCACACTTCAGGTACTGGGTCTCCTTGCTGGCCAGCAGCACCGGGTGGTCCTTGGCCTGGTGCCGGAACTCCAGAAGTTTGATGGTCCGGCCGGCATCCCGGGCGGCGTCCACCAGCATCACCCGGAACTGCTCCTCCTCGATGTGATAAGAACAGGAGCAGGACACCAGAATCCCGCCCCGCGGCAGGAGTTTCATGGCCCTTAAGTTTATCTCCTTGTAGCCCTTCAGGGCCGGCTCCACGGACTTCTTGTTCTTGGCAAAGGCCGGGGGATCCAGGATCACCAGGTCGTACTTGACATCGGATTCCGACATGATCTTAAGTTCCTGCATCACGTCGGCCTTGCGGAACCGGCAGGTCTGCTGCAGGCCGTTGAGCCCGGCATTCTTTGAAGCCATTTTGATTGCCGATTCCGATATGTCCATCCCGGTGACCTCGGAGGCCCCGCCGGCCGCCGCATTTATGGCAAAGGCCCCGGTATGGCAGAAGCAGTCCAGCACCGTCCGGCCCCTGACGTAGGGATGCAGGGCCGCCCGGTTGTCCCGCTGGTCGAAGAACCAGCCTGTCTTCTGGCCGTGCATCAGGTCGGCCGAGAATTTCAGGCCGTTCTCCTCGATGGTGACCTCCGGCCTCAGCCGGCCGTACAGCTCGCCGATGGCCGGGACCAGCCCCTCCAGTTTGCGGGAATAGCTGTCGCTCCGCTCGTAGATGCACTCCGGGTCGAACTGCTCCTTCAACGATTCGACCACGAATTCCCTGCGGCAGTCGGTCCCCAGCGACATGATCTCCAGCACCAGCTGCCGGTCGTAGCGGTCTATTATCAGCCCCGGCAGCCCGTCGGACTCCCCATAGCACAAACGGTAGAATTTGGATCCGGGATAGAATCTCTGCCGCAGGTCGTCGGCCTGCTTCAGCCGTTCTTTGATCAGCTCCCGGTCGAACTCCCGCCGCTCCCGGGAGTAGATCCGGACCGAGATCAGCGAATGGGGGTTGTAAAAGCCGCTGCCGATCAGGTGGCCCCGGGAGTCCGACACCTGGACGTCCTCGCCGGGATACAGCCTCTCCGGCATTTTCCAGATCTCGTTGGAGAACACCCAGGGATGCCCGGCCTTGATCCGCCGTTCCTGGTTTTTTCTAAGTAGAATTGTTTTCATGATCTGATTATACTATGTTTTAAAAATATTGGCGATCTGGTATATCGTCGAGAACCCATCGCCACAATGGGCGTAGGACATATTTTACATGACCCTTGGCGCCCTTTGCGTCTTTGCGGTCTGAAACTTTATGCAGAACGAAGAAGGCCGGCATGAAGCCGGCCTTCTGTGCAGTATCTTATTCCTCTTCTTCCTCGAACTCTGGCTCGGCAGCAGCCACCGGGGCCAGGTCCTCCTCGTCCTGGCTCTGCTGCTCCACGATCTTCAGGTTGCGGTAGCGCTTCAGGCCGGTGCCGGCCGGGATCAGCCTGCCCACGATGACGTTCTCCTTTAAGCCCAGCAGGTAGTCGGTCTTGCCCTGGACCGCGGCCTCGGTCAGCACCCGGGTGGTCTCCTGGAAGGAGGCCGCCGAGATGAAGCTGGAGGTGGAGAGGGCCGATTTGGTGATGCCCATCAGCAGCGACTGGAAGGTGGCCGGACGGCCGCCTTCGCGCATCACCCGCTCGTTCTCGTCGCGCACCTGGGTTTTGTCCACCTGGTCGCCCTCGATGAAGATGGCGTCGCCCGGGTCCTCGATCTTTATCTTCTGCAGCATCTGGCGGACGATCACTTCGATGTGCTTGTCGTTGATGTGAACGCCGTTCAGTCGGTAGACCTCCTGTATCTCGTTGACCAGATAAACCTGTACCGCTCCGGGTCCCTTGATCCGCAGGATGTCGTGGGGGTTGATGGATCCTTCGGTCAACTTCTCGCCGGCCTTGACCCGGTCCCCCTCCCTGACGTAGAGGTGCTTGCCGTGCGGGATCAGGTAGGCCCGCTCCTCGTCGTTCTCGTTCTTGACGATGATGGTCCGCTGGCCCTTGGATATCTCGCCGAACTTGACCCGGCCGTCGATCTCGGTGACCACCGCGGGATCGGCGGGTTTGCGGGCCTCGAACAGCTCGGCCACCCTGGGCAGGCCGGCGGTGATGTCGCGGCTCTTGGATATCTCCCGGGGGGTCTTGGCCAGGAATTCGCCGGCCGAGATATTCTGGCCCTCCTGGACCATGATCCGGGCCCCGATCGGGATGGGATAGCTGGAACGCACCTTGCCGCGCTTGTCGACGATATTGATGTGGGGATACAGGCTCCGGTCCTTGCTCTCGATGACCATGGGGCGCCGCATGCCGGTGATGTCGTCAAATTCCTCGGAGATGGTGACATCGGGCACCATGTCGGCCAGCTGCACCGTACCGGTGTGCTCGGCCAGAATGGCCGCGGTATGGGGATCCCACTCGAAGATGACGTCTCCCTGCAGCACCGCCGCCTTGTCCGCCACCTTGAGCACCGAGGCGTAGGGCACGCTGTAGCGGGTCTTGACGTTGTTCTTCTCGCCATGCAAAATTATCTCGCCGTCCCGGTTGATGGCCACCACCTCGCCCGATTCCATGGTGACGGTCTCCAGCCCCTTGAACTCCAGGGCGCCCGGGATCTTGACCGTGACCTTGGACTGGGCCGCGATGCGGGAAGAGGTGCCGCCGATATGGAAGGTTCTCAGAGTCAGCTGGGTGCCCGGCTCGCCGATGCTCTGGGCCCCCATCACTCCGATGGCCTCGCCCATGTCCACCAGCTGTCCGGTGCCCAGGTTGCGCCCGTAACACCTGCGGCACAGTCCGCGCTTGGCCTCGCAGGTGAGCACCGAACGAATCTTGATCTTCTCGATGCCGGCCTCCTCGATCTCCTCGGACGCCTCCTCGTTTATCTCCTGCCCGGAGCTGACGATGACCTCACCGGTGATGGGGCTGACCACATCCTCCATGGCCACCCTTCCCAGAATGCGGTCCTTGAGGGTTTCGATGATGTCCTCGCCCTCTTTTAAGGCTCCCCGCTCATCGCCCAATATGGTGCCGCAGTCATCCTCGGTGATGATGATGTCCTGGGCCACGTCCACCAGCCTCCGGGTCAGATAGCCGGCCTCCGAGGTCTTGAGGGCGGTGTCGGCCAGGCCCTTCCGGGCTCCGTGGGTGGAGATGAAATATTCCACCACCGTCAGCCCCTCCCGGAAGTTGTTCAGGATGGGGGTCTCGATGATCTCCTGCCCGGTGAAGCGTTTCTGGGGCTTGGCCATCAGGCCGCGCATGCCGCCCAGCTGCCGGACCTGCTCCCGGGTGCCCCGGGCCTCGGAATCGAACAGCATGAACACCGGGTTGAAGCCTTTCTTGTCCTCGGCCATACCCTTGAGCAGGCTCTCGGTGACCTGGTTGTTGACGTGAGTCCAGGTGTCGATGATCTTGTTGTATCTCTCGGTGTCGGTGATGACCCCCTTGCGGTACTGGCCCTGGATCTTCTCCACCGACTCGATGCCCTTGTCGATCAGGGCCTGTTTCTCGGAGGGAACGATGATATCGGACAGGCTGATGGTCACCCCGGACTGGGTGGCGTACTTGAAGCCTATCTTCTTAATCTCGTCCATGAACATGGCGGTCTTGTAGCTGCCGATCTTGCGGAAGGAGGCCATGGCCAGCTTGTCCAAGGCCTTCTTGACCATGGTTTCGTTGACATAGCCCAGCTCCTTGGGCACAATCTGGTTGAACAGCACCCGCCCCACGGTGGTCTCTATCATCCGGCCCTCCAGCCTCAGCTTGATCTTGGCGTGAATGTCCACCACCTCGTTGTGATGGGCCAGGATCACCTCATCCTGGTGGGCGAATACCTTGCCCTGGCCCTTGGAGTCGGCCCTAGGCTTGGTCAGGTAATAACAGCCTATGACTATGTCCAGCTTGGGAGTGATCACCGGCTTGCCGGAGGCCGGCAGCAGGATGTTGTTGGACGAAAGCATCAGGGTGGCGGCCTCGATCTGGGCCTCGTAGGACAGCGGCACGTGCACCGCCATCTGGTCGCCGTCGAAGTCGGCGTTGAAGGCCGCGCAGACCAGGGGATGGATCCGGATGGCCTTGCCCTCTATCAGCACCGGCTCGAAGGCCTGGATGCCCAGGCGGTGCAGGGTGGGGGCCCGGTTTAAAAGGACCGGATGCTCCTTGACGATGTCCTCCAGTATCTCCCAGACGCCGGGCTTCTCCTTCTCCACCAATCGTTTGGCACCCTTGACGCTCTGAACGTAGCCCTTCTCCTCCAGCTTTTTCAGGATGAACGGCTTGAACAGCTCCAGGGCCATGCTCTTGGGAAGTCCGCACTGGTAGGGCTTCAGCTCGGGGCCGACCACGATCACCGAACGGCCGGAGTAGTCCACCCGCTTGCCTAAAAGATTCTGGCGGAACCGGCCCTGTTTGCCGCGCAGGATGTCGGACAGGCTCTTCAGTTCGCGGTTGCCCCGGCCCTTGATGGCCCGGGAGCGGCGGCCGTTGTCCAGCAAGGCGTCCACCGCCTCTTGCAGCATCCGTTTCTCGTTGCGCAAAATGATCTCCGGGGCCCGCATGTCGATGATCTTCTTCAGACGGTTGTTGCGGGTCAGCACCCGGCGGTACAGGTCGTTGAGGTCGGAGGTGGCAAAGCGCCCGCCCTCCAGGGGAACCAGGGGTCTTAAGTCCGGCGGTATCACCGGCAGGATGTCCATTATCATCCACTCCGGACGGTTGCCGGACTGGCGCAGGGCCTCCACGATCCGCAGCCGCTTCAGCAGGTCCTTTTTGCTCTCGACCGAGACTTCGCGCCTCAGGCCCACCTTCAGCTCGGCCGACAGGTCGTCCAGGTTGATCTCTTTCAGCAGGTCGCGCACCGCCTCGGCCCCCATCTTGGCCACGAAGTCCTTGCCGAACTCCTCCTCGGCCCTGATGCACTGTTCCTCGTTTATCAGGTCCTTCTTATGATGACTGCTGGCGCCCGGGTCTATCACGATATACGATTCGTAATACAGCACCCGCTCCAGGTCCCGCATGGTGACGCCCAACAGCTGCCCCACCCGGCTGGGCAGGGATTTGACGTACCAGATATGGGCCACCGGCACCGCCAGTTTGATGTGCCCCATCCTCTCCCGGCGGACCCTGGACAGGGTTACCTCCACGCCGCAGCGGTCGCAGACCACGCCCCGGAAGCGGATCTTTTTATATTTCCCGCAGTTGCACTCCCAGTCCTTGGTGGGCCCGAATATCTTCTCGCAGAACAGCCCGTCCCTCTCCGGTTTGAAGGTCCGGTAGTTGATGGTCTCCGGCTTGGTGACCTCGCCGTAGGACCAGGACATCACCAGTTCGGGGGAGGCCAGGCCGATCCTGATCGAATCGAAATCGTAATTTTTATTATCCTGCTCGGCAGGAATGTTTTTTCTGGCTTCAGTCATGGCTTATTCCTCCTTCCTTAATTGGATATCCAGGCACAACCCTTGCAGTTCCTTGACCAGCACATCGAAGGAGGCCGGGGTGCCCGGCTCCGGGAGGTTCTCTCCCTTGACGATGGCCTCGTACACCCGCTGTCTCCCCTGGACATCGTCGGATTTGACGGTCAATATCTCCTGGAGGGTATAGGCCGCGCCGTAGGCCTCCAGGGCCCAGACCTCCATCTCCCCGAAGCGCTGCCCGCCGAAGTGGGCCTTGCCCCCCAGCGGCTGCTGGGTGATCAGGGAGTACGGTCCGATGGACCTGGCGTGTATCTTGTCGTCCACCAGGTGGGACAGTTTGAGCATATACAAAATGCCCACCGTCACCGGCTCGTCGAACGATTCCCCGCTCCGGCCGTCGAACAGACGAACCTTGCCGTTGTCGGGCAATCCGGCCCGCTGCATCTCCTCGATCACCTCGGAGATGGAGGCTCCGTTGAACACCGAGGTGGCCACCTTGAAGCCCAGAATTTTTGCGGCCCATCCCAGGTGGGTCTCCAGAATCTGGCCCAGGTTCATGCGGGAGGGAACCCCCAGCGGGTTGAGGATCATGTCCAGCGGCCGGCCGTCCGCCAGGTAGGGCATGTCCTCGGCCGGGACGATCCTGGCCAGCACCCCCTTGTTGCCGTGCCGCCCGGCCAGCTTGTCGCCCACCATCAGCCGCCGCTTGCGGGCCACGAAGACCTTGACCAGTTTGATGACATCGGCCGGAAGCTCGTCGCCCCGCTCCACCTTCTCCTTCTCTATCTGGATGTCGGCCTGCACCGATTCGATGGCCTTCCGGGCGGACTCCACCAGCTTGACCGCCTTCTGGTTGAGGACCTTGTCCTCGCAGATCTCGCCCAGCTCCTCCAGATCCACGAACTTGATGTCGTGCAGCACCGACTCCGACAGGCGCTGCCCCTTGCGGGCGATCAGTTTCTCGCCGTGTTTGAGGGTGATGTTGCAGGTTTGGTCCGCCAGCAGCTCCCTGATCCGGCGGTCGCGCTCTGCCTTGATCCGGTCGACCTGCTTCTTGGCCTCCTTCTGGATCTCCTCTATCTTTCTCTTCTCCTCATGGGATGACCGGCGGTCCTGGCTCTTGCGGGAGAACACCTTGACGTCGCAGACCACGCCGTCCATGCCGGGAGGCGCCTTGAGGGAGGTGTCCTTGATGTCTCCGGCCTTATCGCCGAATATGGCCCGCAATAATTTTTCTTCCGGGGTGGGCTCGGTCTCGCCCTTGGGGGTGACCTTGCCCACCAGGATATCCCCGGCCTCCACCCTGGCCCCAATCCGGATGATGCCGTTCTCATCCAGGTCCTTGAGGGTGTCCTCGCCCACGTTGGGTATCTCCCGGGTGATCTCCTCCGGGCCCCGCTTGGTGTCGCGGACGAAACACTCGAAACTCTCGATGTGCACCGAGGTGAAACGGTCCTCCTTGACCATCCGCTCGCTGATGATGATGGCGTCCTCGAAATTGAACCCGGCCCAGGGCATGAAGCCCACCAGGCAGTTGACCCCCAGGGCCAGCTCCCCCTGATCGGTGGAGGAGCCGTCGGCCACCACCTCGCCTTTTTTGACGCTATCGCCTTCTTTGACGATGGGCCGCTGGTTGATGCAGGTGTCCTGGTTGGAACGCCTGAATTTTGTAAGGTGGTATATGTCCAGCTGGCTGTTCTTTAAAAAATCCACCTCGGCCACGTCGGGGCGGGAGGGCCGGATATAGATGGTATCGGCGGTCACCTTCTCCACCACCCCGTCCCGGCGGCACTGGACCATGGTGCCGGAGTCGACCGCCGCCTTGCCCTCCAGTCCGGTGCCGATGATCGGCGACTCGGGGCGCAGCAGGGGCACCGCCTGGCACTGCATGTTGGAGCCCATCAGGGCCCGGTTGGCGTCATCGTGCTCCAGAAACGGTATCAGGGCGGCCGAAAGGCTCACCAACTGCTGGGGGGAGACGTCCATATAATCCACTTCGGCGGGTTTTGACCGGGGGAATATTTCCCGGCGCCGGCACAGGGCCAGGTCCACCGCCAGCCGGTCCTTGTCGTCGATGGCGGTGTTGGCCTGGGCGATGGTAAACTGATCCTCGGTGTTGGCCGACAGATATTCGATCTCTCCGGTCAGTTTCCCTCCCTTGACCTTGCGGTAGGGCGTTTCCAGGAAGCCCAGTTCGTTGACCTTGGCATAGCAGGCCAGGCTGGCGATCAGGCCGATGTTCGGGCCTTCCGGCGTTTCGATCGGGCACAGCCGGCCGTAATGGGTATAGTGCACGTCGCGCACCTCGAAACCGGCCCTCTCCCGGGTCAGGCCGCCCGGCCCCAGGGCCGAAAGCCTTCGTTTGTGCCGTAGCTCGGCCAGCGGATTGGGCTGGTCCAGGAACTGCGACAGCTGGGAGGAGCCGAAGAAGGTGTTGATGGTGGAGGAGATGATCCTGGAGTTGACCAGGTCATGCGGGGTGATGGCATCGGCGCCGTCCCACAATGACATCCTCTCCCGGGCCATCCGGGCCATCCGGGACAGGGCCACCGAGAACTGGGCCGTCACCAGTTCGCCCACCCTCAGAACCCGGCGGTTTCCCAGATGGTCGATATCGTCGATCATCCCCTGGTTGGCCCGCAGGCCCAGCAGGTAGCGGATGACCTCCACGAAATCCTTGGGTCCCAGCACCGTGCTGCTGGAGAGCTCCATCTCCAGGCGGCGGTTCAGCTGGTAGCGTCCCACCCGCTTCAGGTCGTAATGCTTGCGGTCGAAGAACAGGCGGTCGATGACGCTCTTGGCCAGCTCCGGGCTGATGGCGTCGCCGGGGTGAAGGATATTGTATATCTTGGACAGGGCATCCTCCTTGACCCCCTTGTTGTTGTCGGCCAGCATGGTCCGGGGAATGATGGCCGAGTCCTTGGCCGGATCTATGGCCACCGCCTGGACGCTGTCGATCTTGGCCAGCCGCAAAGTGGCCAGTATCTCCGGGGTGACGATATGGCCGGCCTCGGCCAGCACCTCGCCGCTCTTGGGCGCCACCACATCGCTGAAAAGATACCTTCCCAGAACCTGCTTGTCGGCGCTTATGGGCAGGCTCTCCCCCTTATGGAACAGGCTCAAAATATCCTTGTTCTGGGCGAAGCCCACCGCCCGCAGCAGCAGGGTGGCGTGAAATTTGCGGTGCTTGTCTATGGAGACCCACAACAGGTCCTTGGGATCGATCATGAATTTGATCCAGGAGCCGCGGTAGGGAATGATCTCTGAGGTATAGATGCGCTTGCCCGAGGGATGGGATTTCTCGGCAAAGAACGCCCCGGGGGAACGGTGCAGCTGGCTGACCACCACCCGCTCGGCCCCGTTGATGACGAAGGTGCCGATATCGGTCATCAGAGGAAGCTCGCCCAGGAAGACCTCCTTCTCCACCACCTCCTTGGGGGGGGCCTTGGGATCGGAGGTGTCCTTGACCACCAAGCGCAGCACCGCTTTCAGCGGGGCGGCGTAGGTCATGTCGCGGTCATGACACTCCGGGATGGCATAGCGCGGTTTGCCCAGGCTGTAGGAGACGAACTCCAGCGACAGGCGGTTCTGGGGGTCCTCTATGGGGAAGATCTCGTTGAATATGGCCTGCAGCCCCTCGTTCCTTCTCTTGGCGGGAGGGGCCTCCTCCTGGAGGAAATCCCGGAACGAGCTGACCTGCATATCCAGCATATTGGGCAGTTGAATGCCCGATTGGATCTTGGAATAATCTTTTCTCTTTATCTGCTTCAAGGTGGTGCTCCTTATTCGGCTTAACGGACTGGCCGGCGGGAAACTCCCCCGGCGCTAAAAAAATAATCGACCCGGCTTAAGGCCGCTAAAAACAGCGTTTGATGAAACCGCTTAATCTCCCGGCACCACATCCGGGAACGGCCCCATCAAACGTATCGGGGACAGAAGACCGGGGACAACCACTGTCCCCGATCCCCCGTTATATGTCGACTAAAAATAAGCTGGGATTACTTCAGCTCTACGGTAGCCCCGGCTGCTTCCAGGGTGGCCTTGATCTTCTGGGCCTCGTCCTTGGCGACGCTTTCCTTGACCGGCTTGGGAGCGCTCTCCACCAAGTCCTTGGCCTCCTTCAGGCCCAGGCTGGTGATGCCCCGGACTTCCTTGATCACCTGGATCTTCTTGTCTCCGCTGGAGACCAGGATCACGTCAAAGCTGGTCTTTTCCTCGGCCGGAGCGGCGGCGGCGCCGGGCATGGCGGCCATGGCAGCCATCGGGGCGGCGGCCTTGACGTCGAATTTTTCTTCCAAAGCTTTGACCAGTTCCGACAGTTCCAGCACGGTCATTGATTCGATGGCTTCCATTATGGTTTGTTTCTTGTCCGACATTTTACAATGCTCCTTTTTATTCCTGATTGTTTTTTATTTTCTTTTGGGTCTTTTTTAAAACCGGTTATTTGGCTTCCTTCTGCTTGGCTATGGCATCCACCGTGCCCACGAACTTCTGAATGATCCCGCCCAGGGCCCCCACCAGGCCGGTAATCGGGGACTGCATGGCGGAAAGAATCTGGGATATCAGCACTTCGCGGCTGGGCAGCAGGGCCAATTGCTTGACCTGCTTGACATCAACCACCTTGCCTTCGACCAGGCCCATTTTGACCGAGGGCTTGTCGTCGTCCTTGGCGAACTCCACCAGGATCTTGGCCGGAATGATGGGATCCTTGACGCCGAAGGCCAGCCCGGTGGGGCCGGTCAGATAATCCAGCAGCATCTCCATCCCGGCGTTCTTGGCCGCCAGCTGGGCCAGGGTGTTCTTGACCACCTGGTATTCTACCGAAGCATCCCTCAGTTTCTTGCGCAGTTCGGTGGCCCGGACCACATCCAGCCCCGTGAAATCGGTCAGATAGATGGCCTTGGCTTCCTTCATCTTCTGGGTCAGTTCCTGGACTATCTTTTCTTTTTCTTGTTTTATCATCGTTTAGTCCTCACTTTCCTGTATTGGACAGCTCGGTCAGAGCGATTTTGATCCCGGGGCTCATGGTGGCCGATACCGACAGGCTCTTGATGTAGGTCCCCTTGGCCGACGATGGCTTGGCCCTGATTACCTCGTTGACCACCGCCCTGGCGTTGCTTACCAGCTTGTCGGTCTCAAAGGATTTCTTGCCCACCGGAAGGTGCAGGTTGCCCTGCTTGTCCAGCCGGTATTCGATCTTGCCGCCCTTGGATTCCTTGACCGCCTTGGCCACGTCGAAGGTGACGGTTCCGGTCTTGGGGTTGGGCATCAGCCCCCGGACGCCCAGGATCTTGCCCAGCTTGCCCACCTGGCTCATCATATCTGGGGTGGCAATGGCCACATCGAAATCGGTCCAACCCTCGGTGATCTTTTTGATCAGGTCTTCGGAGCCGAAATGATCCGCCCCGGCATCCCTGGCCTCGATCTCTTTTTCGCCCTTGGCGAAGACCAGCACCCGGACCTTTTTGCCGGTGCCGTGGGGCAGCAGGACCGTCCCCCTAAGGTTCTGATCGGATTTTTTGGGATCCAGCCCGGTCTTCATCGACAGTTCCATGGTCTCGTCGAACTTGGCAAAGGCCGCCTGCTTGACCATCTCCATTGCCTCGGCCAGGGTGTATTCCTTGACCGCTTCAAATTTCTTGAGCGAATTGTTGTACTTTTTCCCTCTCTTCATCTTCCTCCTTTCTGGTTACTAACGAAGACAGCGCGGGTGACCCCTGAAATCCCACCCTGGCTCCTCCCAGCGGGATTGGTGTTTTAACTTATATTTAGTCGGTTAATTAATTGCCTATCTCTATGCCCATGCTGCGGGCGGTGCCCTTGACCATCATCATGGCGGCCTCGACATTGGCGGCGTTGAGGTCGGCCATCTTCTTGGTGGCGATCTCCTTGACCTGGGCCTCGGTCACCGTGCCCACCTTATTGCGGTTGGGAACTCCCGAGCCCTTGGCCAGCCCGGCGGCTTTCTTCAGCAGCACCGCGGCCGGCGGGGTCTTGGTGATGAAGGAGAATGACCGGTCCTTGTATACCGTGATCACGCAGGGGATGATCAACCCTTCCTGCCCGGAGGTTTTGGCGTTGAACTGTTTGCAGAATTCCGGGATGTTGACGCCATGCTGCCCCAAGGCCGGGCCCACCGGGGGCGCCGGGTTGGCCTGTCCGGCCGGGACCTGAAGTTTTACCATTGCGGTTACAATCTTTGCCATATCTTCTCTCTTGGTTTATTTTATTTTTCTGTCACAGACTGTTTATCTGCATGGAATCGAGCTCCACCGGGGTGGTCCGCCCGAAGATGGTCACCATCACCCTGACCTTTCCGTGCTCGTTGTCTATCTCCTCGATGACGCCGGTGAAACTGGCGAACGGCCCGTCGATGATCTTGATGGTCTCGCCCTTTTGATAAGGTATCACCACCGGCCCCTGGCGTTTCTCCCCGTCCATCCTGGATATCAGGCGCTGGGCCTCGGAGTCCCGCATGGGCTGGGGTTTTCGCCTGGTGCCCAGGAAACTGGTGACTCCGGGGGTGGTGGATACCACGTTCCAGACCTCGTCGGTCATGTCCATCTCCACCATCAGGTAGCTGGGAAAGAGCTGTTTGGCGACGGTCTTGCGGCGCCCCTTCTTGATCTCGGTGACGTCCTCGGTGGGTATCAGCACCCGCCCGATCTTATCCTGAAAGCCGTAGCGCAGGGCGGCCGATTCCAGGGCCGATTTGACCCGGTTCTCATGCCCGGCGTAGGTATGTATGACGTACCAGCGCATTGCCATTTAAAATCGGCCCAGAAAGAATGTTATGCCTAACGACAGCAGCCGGTCGATGACCCCGATAAAAGCGGTCACCACCAGCGAAACCACCCCCACCACGATGGTGGACTGGACCAATTCGTCGCGGCTGGGCCAGCTGACCTTGGTGAACTCGACCCTGACATCCTTTACGAACTGCACTATTTTATTGAACATAATCTGGTCTTCCCTTCGTTTGTTCCAATCCCCTTTTTTGCCTATAAACCGGAAATGGCAGGCCAGGAGGGACTTGAACCCCCAGCATCCGGTTTTGGAGACCGGCGCTCTACCATTGGAGCTACTGGCCTTCGCCCGTGGATTATCTGGTTTCCTTATGAGCGGTATGTTTTTTGCAGAACCGGCAGTACTTCTTGTATTCCACCCGGTCGGGGTGTTTGCGCTTGTTCTTGGTGTTGTTATAATTCCGGCGTTTGCAATCCACGCAAGCCAAAGTGATTATCTCTCGCATTTCATTTATCCGATTCTTTTATTTCCGATTAACTAATTACCTGTTTACGGTTTTCTAAAAATTATTCCACGATCTCGGTGACGGTCCCGGCGCCCACGGTGCGGCCGCCCTCCCGGATGGCGAACTTCAGGCCCTTCTCCATGGCGATGGGGGTCAGCAGG
>JAGVNJ010000048.1 GCA_020053305.1 Candidatus Edwardsiibacteriota bacterium
CCATACCGATATGCCATTACCTGCTCCTTTTTTTATTACAGGCAATTATAGCATATTCAGCATCGCTTGTCATTTCCTCCCTTATTATGACACAGTCTGCGCATCGGAGGGGGTTGGGGGCGGTCAACCGTCATGGTCCGCCGGCCGGTTGGTTTGGCCCAACATTCCCCGCCGGGCATACATGCCTGTAGGGGAGGGTTTCAAACCCTCCCCTACGATATTGGGCAAACAAAAGGGCAGGTTTAAAACCCGCCCTCACTGCATATACACGGACCCAACCAAGACACACCTCCCATCCTCTCCTTATTAGGGGAGATAAAAAAACCCTCGCCAGATTTATCTGAAGAGAGCCTGCACTGAGAAATGCTGATAAATTATGCTTGCGAAGTGGGCAGGGGTGAGGTGTCACAAGAGAAAGTAAGACAGTTTTTTCGCCTACTGTTGTTGTAACGGTCATTTATTGCTGAATAGCTAAAAGCCGGGTTTAGCCCGGCTTTGGTATTGGAAAAGCAGTTTGTTTAAATTGTTTATTTCAGTCTTTGCAGGCTGGAATTGCTGTCGGGGAACCACCGCTTAGGGCAATATTTACATAAGAAGGATCTCCCGGAAATCCACCATAATAAAAGGTCTCACGTGCCCAGCCTGTTGGGCAATCAACACTCAATTTATAATAACCAGCGGCCGTTGTGTAACCCCGTATTTCATAAGCGCCAGAAGATAGAGACGGGGAGGATGAGTAAATTAAACACCAGCTAGAATTATAAAATTTTACAACAGCACCTGAAACCGGATTCCCGTTGTAGGTAATTGTTCCAGTAACTATCTGATGAGCAGCAAAGGCCGATGACCCGATGAACAAAAGGGCCATTATCATCAATACTATTGCGGTTTTTTTCATTGTTGTTCCTTTCAGTTTTTATGTTTCTGCTTTTCCAATGATCTTAATTTATTTAAAACGCCACCCTATTCCGGGTCCTTACCGCTGTTGTTTTATAGATAGCACGACAACCCCTATGGCTTCCAGGCCGTCGGCAAACTCGCCGTCATAGTATGCCACCGGAATGTTTTTGGTAACGTGGCCTTTTTGCTTTTGCAGGGCGATCAGCCGCCGGTAATTCCCCGGCTTGGATATGTCCACCAGATCAAGCCGCAACAGCTCCTTCCTTTCCAGGGGAAACAGTTTTTCCGTGATCAGGCGGTGGCAGTCGGGACAGTCGGGCGAATAGAACAGGGTAAAGGTCAGGGCCTTGGGGCTTTGGCCCGGGGCCGGGGCCGCCGGGTTCAACCCCGCTTTGGCGGACCCGCGGATCCGGTAGTGGATATCGATCAGCTGCGACATCGCCTGATCCTGGGGGTGGGTGGAATCGAGGACCTCCTGGGTGAATTTCAACGTTGTCCGGCTGGTATCAAAGACAACCGTGCTTACGCAACGGCCCCCGCTGCCCATTTCGGCCACGATCCGGGTGGTGCTGAAGCTGGCGGTATCCAGTCGGCTGACTTCGCCGTACCTCAGGAACAAAACGGGCCGGGCCGGGTCCCAGCCGTCCAGCAGCCGCCTTTCCTGCTCGGGCTCCATATACGACACTATCACCGTGACCGTAGCCGGCTCATTACCGGCCTTGGTCAATTCTTCAAGCGATCTCACGGGATCATCGAAGCTGATGCCAGCAGGTATCCCCTGGGGATGGATCTCCAGAAAACGCCGGGGCGAGATGACGCTGGTCACCAGCACCGAGCCCCAGGCCCTTTTGATGATGTGATATGGTCGGGCGAACCTTTTGCCCTGATATGTCAGATTGGAGCACACCCAGGGTAGACTGGCGCTTCTCCCCTGTTCGGCAAAGAAATCATAGCCACCGATCAGGTCCAGTGGTCCCAGCGCAATGGCATCGAATCCGAACTCCGGCAATAGTTGGAATATCAGCGAATTCCCTGTAGCGTCATGATAGCTGTTCAGCCAGTTGCCGGGCGATATCAGTATTTCGGTCTGCGGATTGATCCGCACTTTTTTAAAATGGGCGTGCAATCTGGCAATCCCGCCTTTACGGCCGCCCTGGCAATGACATTCCTTAACGGCCCCTGCCGCCGGACTGTGGTAAATAATTTTCAAGGGGGCGGCCGGCAGGTCGGCATCACCCGGAAAAAGCAAAAATAAAAACAGGCTTATAACTTTCCTGCTTACAGCCGCACTGTTCCCATGAACATAAAACATAGATGCACATATTAAAGTTAACAGTATTACATATGGCAAATAGCATGCCAACATTTGTTGGAAGATCATAAAGCATTCATCAAAAGACAGTTATCGCATAGGCAGTCTTTCCCTCCCCAACAAAAAAGCGAGACATTATGTCTCGCTTTTCCCGACTGTTTTATATAACCATTTGACAATAAATAATTTCCCCATGGTGTGACATATGTCACACAAACCCCAAAATGGCACAATTTTTCCCGCCGGGCATACATGCCTGTAGGGGAGGGTTTGAAACCCTCCCCTACGATATTGGGCAAACAAAAGGGCGGGTTTTAAACCCGCCCCAAAATAAATGTTCGGTACCGGACATGGCACACCATGTCCCTACGATGATTTGCCATTCATAGGGGCTCGGGCGATTGATTCAGCCTACGTAGCATATTGTCATATTTATGCATACTCCGGCGAAGAAGGCCCAAACGCCCCTACAATATACGGTCTACCGTATACCCATGCTGCCTGCAAAAAATCCCTCTCCTAAAGCATTAGGGGAGGGCCTGCACTGAGAAATGCCTACAACTTGCCTGCCGAAGTGGGTTGGGGTGGGGTCGTCACCACGAACTTCCCGTCCCTGACCACCCACATCACATAGGGGCTGCTGCTCAGGTCGCCGTTGGCGTCAAAGCTCAGCGTGCCCCGGGCCACGTTGAAAACATTGCCATGAATGGCCGCCGCCAGCTTGGCGCCGTCGGTGCTCTTGGCCAGCTCGATGCCCTTTAAAATGATATTGGCCGCGTCGTAGGCGTACAGCGAGTACGGCCCCACCTGGCCGTATTTGGCCTGGTAATCCCGCATGAAATTCCTGGCGCTCTCTAATTTCTCGAAATCCGGTCCGTAGGACAGGTAGGTCCCCTCGGCGTTCTTGCCGGCCAGGTTCAGGTACTCCTGGTCGATGGTGGCGTCGCCCGAGACGAAGATGACCTTGATCCCCAGCCGCCGCATCTGGGTCACCAGCAGCCCGGCCTCGGGATAGTACCCGCCGAAGAAGATCACCTCCGGGTTCAGCGGCTTGAACTTGGTCAGCACCGCCGAGAAATCCTTGTCGCCCTGGGTGATGTGCTCGTAGGCCACCACCTGAACATCCGGCCCCAGGTTCTTGACGAAATCCCGGGCCAGCCCCTGGCCGTAGGTAGTCTTGTCGTCCAGCACCGCCACCCGCTTCTTCTTGAGCACCTCTCGCACGAAGCGGGCGTCGTACTCCGCCTGCTGGTCGTCCCGGCCGCAGGCCCGGAAGACAGTGGCCCGTTTTTCCTTGAGGGTCAGGTCGCCGTTGGTGGAGGAGGGCGTGATCTGGACCACCCCGGATTCATAATAGATAGCCGAGGCCGGGATGGTGCAGGACGATCCGTAGTGCCCCACCACCGCCGCCACGTTCTGGTTGACTAATTTGTTGGCCACCGCCACCGCGTCCTTGGGATCGCCCCGGTCGTCCTCGTAGACCACCTCGATCTGCTTGCCCAGCACCCCGCCCCGGGCGTTCCACTCCTCCACCGCCAGGCGGACCCCGTTCAGGAAGTCCATGCCCTGTTTGGCCTGGGGCCCGGTCATCGGCCCGGCCACCCCAATCTTGACGGTGCGCGGACCCAGCTGGCAGGAGGCCAGGATCAGCAGGGAGAGGCCCAGCACTATTGTAAAAGCAATAAGAGTTCTTTTCATCGTTCCTCCTATTTATTGTTCGTTGTTATCTTCGGACCGTTCCTTAAATAGCTTCCCGAAAGAATAGACCACCAGGAAAAGGATGGTGGCCCAGGACAGGGCCATGAATATCGCTCCCCACAGGTTCATAATAACCTCCTTGAAATAATTTCCAAACACAAAATTACAAACCCTGAACAAGCACTGATATCAAAAAATAAGGCACCCTGCCCGGCATTGAGTTTTTATATTTGGTATTTTAATATTGTTTAGTAATTCGATATTGGGGTTTAGGGTTTCCCTTCTTATTTGTCAATCTTACCCTTCTTCTTTCTCCACGCCCGGGCCACCATCGCCGCCAGGGTCGCCCCCAATAAAAAGATCAAGATCCTGGCCCCCCACATGTAGGGACGGTCGGCCGGGGCTATGCCCTTCATGGCGATGAACGGCCAGAACTGCTGGTAGGACCACACCGCCAGCAGGATCAGCAGGTAGGCCGGGGTGACGTACTTGATGATGGGCTTGTAGATCCCGGGGATCCTGATCCGGGCCCCCTGGTGCATCTCCTGCCATCCCCGGTTGATGCCGAACACCCAGGCGAACAGGATGATCTCGATGGCGGCGAACACCACCAGGAACAACGTGCCGCCCCAGAAATCCAGCTCGTCCACGAAGCCGTGCCCCAGAAAGAAGATGGCCGGCAGGCAGGCCAGCAGCGAGACCGCCCCCAGGACCATCACCGATCTCCTGCGGCCCCACCCCAGCTCGTCCTCCAGAAACGACACCGCCGGCTGGATCAGGGACACCGAGGAGGTGATGCCGGCGATGAACAGCAGCAGGAACCACAGGCCGGAGAACAGCGCACCCATGGGGATCTTCCCGAAGATCAGGGGCATGGTCACGAAACCCAGGTTGAAGGTCCCGCTCTGGGCGGCGCTTAAAGCGCCTGCCGAGCCGCCCAGGAAGATGAAGGCCGCCGGAATGACGATGGAGCCGCCCAGAATGACCTCGCAGAACTCGTTGGTGGCCGAGGCGGTCAGGCCGGACAGGGCCACGTCGTCCCTCTTCCTCAGGTAGCTGGCGTAGGTCAGGATCACCCCGATGCCCACCGACAGGGTGAAGAATATCTGCCCGGCGGCCTCGATCCACACCTTGGCGCTGGTCAGCTGCGAGAAATCGGGGTTCCAGACGAAGCCCAGGGCGTTCTTTACCGACAGCTCCGGCAGGGAAATATCCGGCGTCCCCAGGGTCAGCACCCTGATGGCCAGGATCACCCCTAGGCCCAGCAGCACCGGCATGCCGTACCTGGAGAGCTTCTCGATACCGCCCTGCAGGCCTTTGTAGATGAAAAAGAAATTCACCAGAAAGGTCAGCCCGAAAAACAGCAGGGCCGGGCCCAGCCCGGAGAAATAATTGTTCTGCACCAGCCCCTGGTAGCCGGAAAGAAAGGCCTTCATCTCCTCCTGGCCGGAGCCGAAGGGCAGGTGGCCGGTGAAGGAGTACCAGGCGTAGGCCAGGGTCCAGGACTCGATGTACATGTAATAGATCAGGATCACGAACGGCCCCAGGATGCCGATGATGCCCAGGTATTTGGCCCAGCGTCCGGTCCCGTCCAGCTTGTCGAACATGCCCGGCGCGGTGCCGTGGCCCCGCTGGCCGCCCATCCGGCCCAGGGTCCACTCCACCCACATCAGGGGAATGCCTAAAAGCAGGAAGGCCACAAAATAGGGGATCATAAAGGCTCCGCCGCCGTTCAGCACCGCCTTGGCCGGAAACCTAAGGAAGTTCCCCAGCCCCACCGCGCTGCCGGCCACCGCCAGTATCACCCCCAGTTTTGACCCCCAGTGTTCCCTTTTATCCGACATGCTTGCTCCTTATCAAAATGCTTTTTAGGAATTTTGAATATTGGAGACAGAATATAGAATTCTGTATTCTATATTCGATATTCAACCTTTACATCCTTACATATTCTTCTTGATCATCGTCGCCAGCCTCTGGATGCCCTCCGCTATCTGCTCCTCCGAGGCGTAGGAGAAGTTCAGCCGCATGGTGTTCTGGCCCTTGCCGTCGCAGTGGAAGGCCGAACCGATGACGTAGGCCACGTTCTCCTCGATGGCCTTGAGGAACAGCTGGTTGGCGCTCATGTTCTTGGGCAGTTTGACCCACAGGAACAGCCCGCCCTCCGGCTTGGTCCACTTGACCCCCTTGGGCATGTTCTTCCGGAGGGCCTTCAGCATCACCTCCCGCTTCTGGCCGTACAGTTTTTTGATGCTCTCAATCTGCTGCTGCAACAGGCCGCGCTTCATGTATTCGGCTGCGATCAGCTGGGTGAAGGTGGGGCTGGCCAGGTCCATGCTCTGCTTGGAGACGATCATCCGGTCGGTCCAGGCGGCCGGGGCCATCAGCCAGGCCAGCCTCAGGCCGGGGCAGAATATTTTGGAGAAGGTGCCCAGCACGATCACTTGGTTCTGGGTGTCTAAGCTGTAGATGGGCGGCACGTCGTCCCCGGTGAACCGCAGATCGCGGTAGGGGCTGTCCTCTATGATCGGCACCTGGTACTGATAGGCCAGCTCCAGCAGTTTCTTCCGGCGCTCCAGCGACAGGGTCACCCCGGAGGGATTCTGGAAATCCGGCACCACGTAGATGAACTTGGGCTTCTTCTTTCTTTTGGCCATCCGGGCCAGAACCTTCTCCAGCTTGTCCACTTTCATCCCGTCGTTATCCTGGGGGATGCCTATCATCTTGGCCCGGTAGGCCTGGAAGGCCTGCAGCCCCCCGATGTAGCTGGGCAGCTCCACGATGATGGGATCGCCCGGATCGATGAAAACCTTGGCAATGATGTCCAGCCCCTGCTGGGAGCCGGAGGTGATCATGATGTTCTCGGGATTGATGCCGGCCTTGTGCGCCGCCATCCACTTGGCGATCTCCTGACGCAGCGGCAGTTCGCCCTCGGTGGGGCCGTACTGCAGGGCCACGTTCCCTTTCTCCCGGAGGATCTGGCAGGAGATCTCCTCGATCTCCTTGACCGGAAAGGTCTGGGGGTCCGGCAGTCCGCCGGCAAAGGAGATGATCTCCGGCTTGCGGGTGTATTTGAGAAGCTCCCGGATCTCGGAGCGTTTCATGTTCAGGGCGTTCTTGGAATAGAAAGCAGATAGATCGTTGATCATCCCGGTTCCTCCGTCTTTATATTTTAACTTCATGCATTCCTGTTATTTCCTGATCTTGGGGTTCTCCAGAAAATCCCGATAGGCCAGCTTGAGGCCCTCCTCCAGCGGGGTGTGCTTGGTCCAGCCCAAGGCGTGAAGCCGGCTGACATCCAATAGTTTCCGGGGGGTGCCGTCGGGCTGGGATTCATCCCAGCGGATCTGGCCCTGATAGCCCACCGTTTTGGCCACCAGTGCGGTCAGCTCCCGGATGGTCATATCCTGTCCGCAGCCGATGTTGACTATCTCTCCGCCGTCGTAGGTCTCCATCAGAAAGATGCAGGCCGCGGCCATGTCCTCGGAATAGTAGAACTCCCGGCGGGGCGAGCCGGTGCCCCAGGCCTCCACATAAGGCCGGTCGGCCTCCTGGGCCTCATGGAAGCGGCGGATCAGGGCCGGCAGGACGTGGGAATTGAGGGGATGGTAATTGTCGTTGGGACCGTAAAGATTGGTGGGCATCACCGAGATGAACTTGGTGCCGTACTGTTTGTTGTAGGCCTGGCACATCTTGATCCCGGCGATCTTGGCCACCGCGTAGGGCTCGTTGGTGGGCTCCAGCGGGCCGGTCAGCAGATATTCCTCCTTCATGGGCTGGGGGCAGTTCCGGGGGTAGATGCAGGATGATCCCAGAAACAGCAGTTTCTTTACCCCGTTGAGGTATGAGGCATGGACCACGTTGCACTCTATCAGCAGGTTGTCGTAGATGAAATCGGCCGGATAGGTGTTGTTGGCGTGGATGCCGCCCACCAGGGCCGCCGCCAGGAACACATACTCCGGTTTTTCCGTTTCGAAGAAGCGGTTGACCTCCGCCTGTTCCCTCAGGTTCAATTGGTCCATCTCCCGCAGGGTGATATTGCGGTAGCCTTTTTCTTTCAGCTGTTTCAGCATGGCCGATCCCACCAGCCCGGCATGTCCGGCCACATAGATCTTGGAATTTTTTTCCATGGGTTTTTCCTTATATGATTGTCTGGCTTATTGAATACTGATCCGGCCTCATAGCGTGAACTTGTCCCCCAGAAATTTCTCCCTGGCCCCGGCGTGATCCACGATCTCCTGGGGCGTGCCCGAGGCGAATATTTTACCTTCGTAGACCACATAGGCCCGGTCGGTGATCTCCAGGGTCTCCCGGACGTTGTGGTCGGTCAGCAGAACGCCGATGCCGCGTTCCTTCAGTTTGACCACCACCTGCTGGATGTCGGCCCGGGCGATGGGGTCTATCCCGGTGAAGGGCTCGTCCAGCAGCAGAAAGGCCGGATTGGTCACCAGGGCCCGGGTCACCTCCACCCGGCGCCGCTCCCCGCCGGAGATGGAATGGGCCTTCTTGTCGGCCAGATGGCTGATGCTCAGCTCCTGCAGCAGGTTCTTCAGGCGCTCCTGCCTTTGCTGCGGGCTGAGGGGCATCATCTCCAGGATGGCCATGATGTTCTCGGCCACCGTCAGTTTGCGGAACACCGAGGACTCCTGGGTCAGGTATCCCAGTCCGTGCCGGGCCCGCTGGTACATCGGCATGTCGGTGATGTCGGTTTCATCCAGGCGCACCGTGCCCTCGTCGGGCTTGATCAGCCCGGTGATGACGTTGAAGGTGGTGGTCTTGCCGGCCCCGTTGGGCCCCAGCAGTCCCACTATCTCCCCCTGGTTGATCTCGATGGAGATGCCGTTCACCGCCCGGTGCTTGCGGTAGCTTTTATAGATGTCCTTGACCTTTAGGGACCGCCTGTTCACTTGGTCCATAATCTTCCATCCTTCAGTTCCATTATCCTATCGGCCCGCCCGGCCAGTTCGTTATTGTGGGTCACCAGCACCAGGGCGATATTCCTCTCCCGGTTCATCCGCCACAGCAGGTCGGCCACCGATCCTCCGGACCGGCTGTCCAGGTTGCCGGTGGGCTCGTCGGCCAAAATGACCTCCGGCGAATTGGCCAGGGCCCGGGCCACCGCCACCCGCTGCTGCTCCCCGCCCGAAAGCTCCGAGGGCCGGTGCAGGCATCTCTCTTTTAGGCCCACCTGATCCATCAGCTCCTGGGCCCTGGCGAACGACTCGTTTTTTTCCAAACCCCCGACCAGCAGGGGCAGGGCCACGTTCTCGACCGCGGTGAACTCCGGCAGCAGATGGTGGAACTGGAAGACGAAGCCGATGCTTTTATTCCTTAATCCCGCCAGATCGTGATCGGACAGCAGCGAGGTATCCTGCCCGCCCAGCATAACCTTCCCCGAGGTGGGCCGGTCCAGGCATCCCAGGATATGCAGCAATGTGGATTTTCCGGAGCCCGAGGCCCCCACGATGGAGGCGGTTCCGCCTTTTTCGATGGTGAAGGATAGTTCGGCCAGCACCTTAAGATCTCCTTTGGGGGCCTGAAATATCCGGTTTACATCTATGGCATCAATTACCGGGTGCATCTATCTCTTTCCGAATTTTCTTCGTCCTGCGACCAGTATAAAGGATTCTGGTACATGTATTCTTTTAGGTTCCCCGCTATCAAGAATGGGTGGGCGTTAGGAGCCAACTGAAGTCCAGCTTACCGGCGATCAGGTAGATCATGGAGATAAAGTTCCGACTGTTCC
>JAGVNJ010000062.1 GCA_020053305.1 Candidatus Edwardsiibacteriota bacterium
CCATACCGATATGCCATTACCTGCTCCTTTTTTTATTACAGGCAATTATAGCATATTCAGCATCGCTTGTCATTTCCTCCCTTATTATGACACAGTCTGATCGGGGAGGGATAAAGGGAGAGGTGTCACAGAGAAAGTAAGGAAAGGTAACCTTTTAAATAATATTATCTGCAGGACACGGCATGCCATATTCCTGCTGATACGGGCATAAATGTTGGGGCAAAATAGATACACAGGCGATTGGCAAATCGCCCCTACAAATTGGGTAATGATACGGGCCTGGATTCCTGCTGGAGTTTATACTGAATGCAATGAAGTGCAGGAATGACAATTTCCTGACGATATTCTGCCGGGCGGACGGCTAGGGTGATTGTCAAATCGCCCTACGGTATTAGGCAAGGCACGGGGCCAAGACACCCCTCTAAACCTCCCCTTATTAGGGCTGGACACCCCTCTTGTTCTCCCCTTATTAGGGGAGACAAAAAGCCATCATTATCCCATAAGGGTATTACAAAACGATAACCACCGTCAAGCTTTTTTATGGGCAAAATATAAAGAGCCGGAGTCTTAAGACTCCGGCTCTTTGCCATTAACTAATAACCATCAACAAATAACCAAAGCTACATTCCGGCCACCCGGTAATCCCTGATATTGGCGCTTTCCTGCAGGCTCTGGTACCAGTTCTGAATGGCTTCGTTCTGTTTTCTCTGCATCAGCTCCTGCTCCAGCTTCCCGGCCTCCTGGTTGAACAGCTCCTGGTTGATGGGGTTGTGGCTGTCCACCCGGATGATGTAGACCGCCTGGTCGGTGGCCACCGGGCCCGACACCGTCCCCGGGGCCATGCCGAAGGCGGCGGCGAAGAATTCGTTCTGGTTTCCCACGTTGGGCACGAAGTCGGCCCGGCTGAATTCGCCGGTGCTTTCCAGCTTGGCATTGGCGGCTTTGGCCGCCTTCTCCAGGTCGCCGGGTTTTGCGATCTGGGAACGAAGGTTCTGGGCCATAGCCTTGGCCTCGGCTTTGGCCATTTCCATCAATATCTTGGACTTTATCAACTGCTCCACCTCGGCCAGGGGCTTGATGCCCTTCTTCTGGCGGTCCAGTATCCTGGCCACCACATAGCTCTGGCCGTTGTCCAGCACCGGGCTGACGCTGCCCCGGCCCTCGTCGAAGGCAAAATTAACCAGCTCCGGCATGGATCCCAGCCGGGGCACATAAAAACCCCTGCCGAAAAAGCCGGTCTTTACGATCTCCAATCCCTGCTCGGCGGCGGCCTTTTCAAATCCCATCTCCTTGATGGCGTCGTTGAAGATATCTGATTTGATCCGCAGGTCGGCCAATGTCTCCTCGCTGGCCTTGATGCGAAGCAGGATATGCCTGGCCCGGACCATCGGCTGGCCCTGCTCGATCTTCTTCTCCTCCACCTTTACTATATGCCACCCGAACTGGGTCTGGAAGGGCCGGGATATCCTTCCCGGCGCCATTTCAAAAGCCAGTTTCTCGAACTCCGGGATCATCTGCCCCTTGCCGAAGAAACCCAGGTCCCCGCCCTTCTCGGCCGAGCCCGGATCCTCGGAATAGGTCATGGCCAGCTCGGCGAAATCGGCCCCCGGGGTCCCGGCCTCCTGATATATCTCCTCCATCCGGTCCTTGACGGCCTGAAGATCCTTCTCGGTGGGGCTGTGGGCAAAGGCCACGAACTCCAGGTTGGCCCTCTCCGGAGCCTGGTATTCCAACCGGTGCTCTTGGTAGTATCCGGCGATCCGGTCCTGGGATACCTCCTGGTTGGGATTGTAAAAAGCCCCCAGCGGGATGGCTATATAGCTGACCCTGGCCCGGTCGAATTTGTCGATGAAGGCTTCCTTGAGCTCCTGGCCGGTGACCCTGATGCCGGCCACCAGCTGCAGCCTCAGTTTTTGCAAGGGCAGTTGCTTTTTGATCTGGCTCTCGTAATCCAGCAGCCAGGGCATGCTCTGGGGGTGGCTGATAAAGGCATGGTATTTCTGGATGTCAAAAACCCCGTTGGTCATCAGGTTCTGGTTGGCCCGAAGCTCCTGGGGAGGGCTGTTCCGGATGATGCTGACCACCTCTTCATCAAAGGTTTTTATCCCCAGCTTGCGGTAGGCCTGCTGCAGCAGCATCTCCTCCACCATGGTCTGCCAGGTCTGGTTCTCTATCTGCTTGGCGGCGGCCTCATCCGGCTCGCTTTCCGATTGCTGGCGGTAGTTCAGCAGGTTCTGCCGGTATATCTCCTGGAATTGCCTCAGGCTGATGGACTGCCCGTCAACCTCGCCCACGATGCCCTGGGCCAGCTTGCTCTGGCTCTTGCCCAAGCTCCCTCCGGTTCCGGTAATGATGAACCCGAAGCCCACCACCATGGCCACGGCCACGATCCACATAATTGCCTTCATCTGGCTGCGCATAGCCTTCATTATCATATCTGTAATCTCCCCTTTTTATTCCTGATGTTTTATATTTAGGACCACTACTGTCCGGTTATTGTTAAAAATGGCGTCATTGGTTGCATAAGTGCTTGCAAACCAATGCGTGTTTTTTGAAGTCATATTCAAATCGATTACAATATAAAACCTGCGAAACCATTGCTACATCTGCATTCTACGATTTTTTATGAAAAACAACCGGACACTACTGATTTAGGACGCTGATTTTCGCAGATTAAATCGATACTACCGGTTGATTGGGGTTCCTGCGATTGATCAGCGGGTATCTGCGTTTTTCTGCGGCCTAAGATTGAAATTTCTTTACATGTACATTAGCACATCGCTTGTTTTTTGTGATTGACAATCGTCATCCCGCCTGATAAAACGCCAGGTAGCCCTGATAGCTGACATAGATGTCGGCCACCGAGACCACCTCGAAGGGCGAATGCAGGGACATCACCGCCGGGCCGCAGTCCAGCACCTCCATCCCCAGCCTAGCCAGGAATTTGGCCACCGTGCCGCCGCCGCCCTCGTCCACCTTGCCCATGGCCCCGCACTGCCAGGGGATGTTGTTATCGTTGAATATCTTCCTGACCCGGCCCACGAACTCGGCGTTGGCGTCGCTGGCCCCGCTCTTTCCGGCGTGCCCGGTGTATTTGACCATCATGATCCCGTAGCCCGCCCGCCCGGCGTTGGACATCTCGTGCACCCCCTTGAAGTTGGGCTCCACCGCGGCATTGGTGTCAGCCGAGAGCACCCGGGTGTGGGACAGGCATCTCCGGAGGGCCGCCTCGGAATAATCCGGCTTGTTCAGGGCCATCAGATCGCCTAAAAAGTTCCACAGGAACATGGCCTGCATCCCTGTGTTTCCCTCGGAGCCGATCTCCTCCTTGTCCACGCAGGCCGCCACCACGGTCCTCATGGGATCCTTGACGTCGAAGATGGCCCGGACCGAGGTATAGCTGCAGATCCTGTCGTCGTGGCCGTAGCCCCCCAGGAAGCTCCTGTCGAAGCCGATGAAGCGGGATTTTATCAGCGGCACCATCTCGATCTCGGAGCTGATCAGGTCCTCCTCGTCCATGCCGTATTTTTTATTCAGGTGCTCCAGCACCGCCAGTTTGACCCGGCTCTTGGCCTCGGCGTCGTCCACCGGGATCCCGCCGCACAGCACCACCAACTCCTCGCCTTTGATGGTCTCCCCGGACTTGCGGTCGGCCTGGTCCTTCTTGTTGAGATGGGGCAGGATGTCGGTGATAACGAAACAGGGATCGTCGTCATCGTGGCCGATGGCCAGGTCCACCTCCCGGCCGTCCCGCAATATCACCTTGCCGTACAGCCCCAGCGGTATGTTCACCCACTGGTACTTCTTGACCCCGCCGTAATAATGAGTGCGCAGCAGTGCCTGTCCCAGTTCGTCGTCCTGATACAGCGGACGTTGTTTCAGGTCCAGACGGGGCACGTCCAGATGGGAGGCCACCAGGTTGGCGCCGTTCTCCAGCGGCTCCTGCCCCAGCACCGCCAGGAAGATATTCTTGCCGCGGTTGATGGCATAGATCTTCTGCCCGGCCTTCCAGGATTTGACCTTCTCCACCGGCAGGAAGCCCTGCTGCTCGGCCAGCTCCTTCAGGCGGTCTACCGCCAGTCTTTCGGTGCGGCCTACATCCAGGAACCCGGCGTATTCCTTGGCAAACCCGAAATACCTCTCCCGCAGTTTGGCGTCGGCCCGCTCCCAGACGCTTTTATTCTCCAGCATCAGTTTGCTGCTATCGTTGGACATTACTCGGCCCCCATTTATATTGAGTTACTCAACTTTGGCAAAAAAACTAATCGAGTCATTCTGAGCGCAACATCAAGCCTTACAATCGAAGCGCCGCCCTGAAATGAGCGCCATGCATGGCTTATGAAGGGAATCTGACGAAATATATTGATTTTTCAATAGCAAAGCAAAGAGTAATTCTCAAAAACTTGTCCTGAGTTTAACGAAGGATGACGTAGGCGTGGTAAATTTGCCAAAGTTCAGTTGAGTTATTGGTTATTTCTTGTCCGCCAGCTTCTCCAGTTTGATCTCGGCCCACTGGGCCAGCATCTGCCCGGCCTTGTTGGCGGCCAGGCGGTCCTTTAGGTCGTCCATCCGCTCCGGATTTTTCTGCAATACCTTTCTGATCTCGGCCGGATCGGTGCGGTTATGCCGGGCCCAGTCCTCAAGGGCCTCCTCGATCTCGTTCGGCTCGGCCTGGATGTTCTCGGCCTTGACCACCTGGGACAGGAACAGGTCCTCCTTTATCTTCCACTCGGCGGCCGGCTTATACTGGGCCAGCATCTTCTCCTGATCCCAGCCGCATTCCGGACAGTCCTTCTTATCGGGGTGGTTGTGCTGGCGCAGGTGCCTTTCCTTGGCCTCGGCCACCATGCCCTCGGTCTGCTCCTTTACCAGCGATTCCGGAAGCTCCACCGGATTCTGGTCTATCAGGGCGTTTACCGCCTGGATCCGCACCCCCTCCATGGCCTCGGCCTCGGCCCGGGCAATCATGCCGGATTTGATCTTCTCCCTGAGCTCCCCTATGGTCTGGTACTCGCTGACCTTCTTGGCGAAATCATCGTTCAGCTCCGGCTGTTTCTTCTCCTTGACCTCCTTGACCGTCACCTGGAAGATCACTGTCTTGCCGGCCAGCTCCCGGGCCTGGTAGTCATCCTTGTACTGGACCGAGATATCTTTGACATCGCCGGCCTTGACCCCGGTCAGGTTGTCGTTGAACTCCGGCAGCACCTGGGACGCCCCCAGATCGATGGTATAATTCTCGCCCTGGGATTTCTGTGGGTCCTCCACCCCCGAGACCGGCTTGAAATCGATGATCACCCGGTCTCCCTTGGCCGAAACCCTATCCACGGTGTTGTATTCGGCGTAGATGTTCTGCAGGAATTCGATCTCCCGGGCTACGTCTTCATCGGTGACTTCGCGTAAACGCTTGACCGCCGGCAGGCCTTTATATTTTTTTAGGATGACGGTCGGCAGCACCTCGAAGGTGGCCTTGAATTTCAGTATTTTGTCTCCGGTGATGTCCATGTCCGAGATCACCGCCCGGTTGACCGGCGCCAGTTTGTTCTCCAACAGCGCCTTTTCGTATGATTCCGGCACCAGGCGCTCGATGGCCTCGGCCTCGATGCCCTTGCCGAACCTGGCCTCCAGCACCGTCCGGGGCACCTTGCCGGGACGGAAGCCCGGTATCTTGGCTTTTCTGCCGTATTCCTGGTACAGTTCCTCGATGGCGTCATTCAACTGCTGGCTGGGCACTTCTATCTCGAATATCCTCTGCCAGGATTTGGGCTCTTTGATGTCGACTTTCAAAACTGCTCCTTGTAGTTGTATATTTAATGATTGTTTATCCATTTGCAGCATTATTAAAAATGAGGCTCAGTTTAGACCTCTTGAACCTTAAACTTTTTAAACGATAGCCCAAGAGAATTGCCTTAATAATTGGTGCGAAGGGGGGGATTTGAACCCCCACGCCTTGCGGCACCAGATCCTAAGTCTGGCGCGTCTGCCAGTTCCGCCACCCTCGCTGGATATTATTGATTTGAAAGATTATTATAACAGATAAAAATTATACCGTCAAGATAAACGGCTGGAGGTCAAGAGGCTATAAAATCCTTATTTTTTCGGGATATCTCTCCTTCCGGAAACACTCCCTTACTTTTTTTGCTTGGGGTGTAAGGACCTTTTCGGAAAATATGAATATTTCTTCCAGCCATGTCAGCTTCTCCTCCGGGGTCAGTTTCATATATTTTTTGATCTGTTCCCGGTCAAGGGTGTAACGAAAACCTTTAGCCATCGCCATTCTCCCCGATATCTTTGGCTTCCTTAAGCATTTCGGCATCACATAAATCCCTTGGTCGGCCGGCTGCTATTTTCATTTTAATCAGATCATCCAAAGAGACCAGACAGACCTCCATGTCTCCGGCATTAATAATGATTTTTCTTTGATAGGCTTCGTTAAAATTCAACGGTTGCACCAAAACAATGTCCACCACTTTATAATTTGCTTCCCGATGATAGAAACTGAACGCCGTCAGGTTCCGGTTCTCGGTCCAATCCTCAAGTGTCTTTCTGTCTGCCATGCCCAACGGATCAACCGGCAGGCCCGGAACATACCCCATATCCTTCATAAGCCGGCACAGATTCATAACGTTATCTTTATCCATGGAAATTATCAGGTCCACATCCTGGGTTGTCCGGGGGACGCCATGCAGATTTACCGCCAGGCCTCCAACCACCAGATAGCGTATTTTGCTGTTTTGCAGCCCTTTCAAAACATCATTATAATACATGCTACTACTCCTTATAAAATGCCGCTATTAAAAATTTCAATACCCCGAGCTGCCAGATTTGGGTATGTGTACCTTCAGCTCCGGAATGGCCTTCAGGTTTATCCGGAATTCGTATGACCAGTAGACCCCGCTCCGGGTGCTGCTGAACCTAGCCTCCCAGCAGTGCAGGTCACGATAGACGGAATAGCTCTCGGATACCATCTCTCGGGCCTTAAAATTGTAATACTTGCCGTAGCTGACCTTCCAGTTCTTGGTGATGTCAAAATTCAAGGTCCCCTGCAGATTGGCGTTGTCGTAATAGCGGCTCCAGTTCTGGTCGTAGCCCAGGTTGAACGACCAGGGCAGACCGTTCTTGGCCTTGGGCGGCGCTTCCCTGATGGCCAGGCTGTCGGTGGCCAACGAATCTGCCGACAGGGTATCAATGGAGGCGATCAATAGTGAATCCGGCATATCAATGCCGGCCCCATCCTGGGATGAAACAATCGAGGTATCCCGCCCGACGGAATCGGGCACAATCTCTTTTTTGCCCAGCCAGGTCCCGGAGAACCTCAGGCCCATATACAGGCTGGTGTTATCGGACCGCCGCAGATAGGGATCGTAATAGGAGCTCAGGCGGCAGTCAAAATATCGGTTGCCGGGAAGCAGGCTGCTGTTGAAGCTGATGTTGGACCATTTTTTATCGGTGCTCAGATAGTTGTAGTTGGCCCCCAGCGAGGCCGAGGCCAGGTCCAGCTTGGCCGTCTCCTTGCCCTTGGGATACCTGGTCTGGAAGGTATTGTTCAGCGACAGGCTCATTGAGCTCTGGCGGTACATCCCTCCGATGGAGCCGAAGTTCTCGAACCTTGACTGGTTGATCTCCGGGGCGTAGGAATAGGACAGGCTGGGCTGGAGCACGTGCCGGAAACCCTGCAACGGGCCTATCTTCAGGGGCAGGATGCCATACAGGGTGGTGGAGGCCGAAAGGCCGCCGGAATAAAGCCAGCGCCAGGCATTGCGCTCTCCGTAGATGTCCCGGTCGAACCAGGTGCCCCTAAGTGTCACCCGCGGGTTCAGGCTGATCCACCGGAGAAGCTTGATATTGGAGCCCAACTCGGCCCGGTTATCCCAGCCCTCCCTCCGGATGACGCTGAAGGAATCGCTGTTCCTCTGCGCCAGGGCCAGGCTGTTGCCGGATACGTTGAGCATTCCCGGGATCAGCTCCTTCTGGTACAGGCTTAGGGAAACCTCCGGCAGCCGGCTGGAGGTGGTCTGGAGATCCAGATTGTCGTAATGGTCCAGCGCCGCCCGCATCGAAGCCCGGCTCCAGGAATGGTTGAAGGAAAAATAGGAATGAAGGTTCCGATCCAGCCTCTCCTCCAGGGATTCGGAGAAATCCCGGCTATAGGACTTGTCGCTGACGAAATTTCCGCTGCCGGAGATGGAGGTCCTTCTTCCCAGGTGGTGCTGATAGAGGCCGTTTAGGGTCCACCTCTTGCGGAGCGGGGCCTTGTCCTCCAGGTAGGAAAAATTGAGGTTGGAGGAGATTTTTCCCGGCCGGATGTAGCGGGCCTCAAAATTGCCGCGCCAGCCCACCTTCTCCAGCATGTCCACCGCCACCATGGCGTCGGCCTGGTCGCTGATCACCTGGTAATAAGCGAGGTTCTTGGCGAACACCCCTTCGTAGGCGCTGGACCCGAAGCGCGGCACCATAAAGCCGGAGTGCCGGTCCCTTCTTAAGGGAAAGAACCAGAAGGGTATGGCCAGCACCGGGACATCGCTGAAGCACAGCACCACCGGCTGGGCGACGATCTTATCGTCCAGGTAGATCCTCATCCGGCGGGACCAGAAGTAATAATGCGGGGAATCGGCGTCGCAGGTGGTGTATTTTCCGTAATCAACATTCAGGGTGCGCTCCTCCACCTGGCGGATCTTCCTCCCCCAGTAGCGCCCCCGGTCGAACTTGGTCCGGCCGTTGTATATCCAGCCCCTCCGGGCTTTGAAGTCGTAAACCATCCGGTCGCCATAGATTGAATCGCTGCGGTCGTAGAGCACCGGATCCTTTCGCACCGCCAGGGTCTGCCGCTTGGTGTCGAACTCTATGGTATCGCCCACCACCTTGATGTCCTTGTAGCGCACCTGGGCATCGCCCGACAGCTGGATCAGGCTGTTCCCGACATCATATTCTATGCTGTTGGCCCGGTACCTGATGGCCGTCCGGCTGCTGTCGTCGCCGGGCAGATTCCAAAGGTCATCGGTTGCTGTCCGGACGCTGTCCTCCGGAGTTTCAAAAGGAGCAGGCGCGGCAGCCGAGCTTTGGCTCTGAAGCATATCATCGAATAATATCTCCGGCTCCTGGGCCTGGCCGGTTGCCGGGGGATGCAGGGTCAAGCACCCGATAAACAACAACAGCGGCCAGCTTTTTAAAGGCTGCCGCCAGCATATATTTGAAAAATGGTTCATTATCCGCAATGCGTTTGGTGTTACCATGATGAGCAGGGTTCACAAAAGACGTTAGCAGTAAGAGTGATTAACTCCCGCGTCAGATCTTCATTCGGGCGCGGCCCGGGATTCCTCCTTGAGGGTGATCAATAACAGCATTGTCACTCCTATCAGCACCGCGCTGTCGGCGATGTTGAAAATATACCAGCGCTCCAGGTGATAGCCGCTGAACTTTATAAAGCCCCACTTGAACGGGGCCAGGCTGATGTTGGGAAATTCGCAGTCGATAAAATCCACCACCGCCCCCTGGCGGAAACGGTCCAGCAGATTGCCGGCCGCCCCGGCCAGGATCATCCCCAGCGATACCGCCGCCAGGACATTCCTTCCCTGCCAGCGATAGTAGAAATATACTATGGCCGCCAGGGCCACCAGGGAAAGCGGCAGCAACAGATACCTGGTCCAGGGTCCGAAGGACAGGCCCATCAATCCGTTGGGATTCAGGATGTAGCTGAAGCGCAACAGATCTCCCAGCACCTGCCGGCTCTCGCCCAGGGCCATGGATCCCTGCACCAGCATCTTGCTGGCCTGATCCAGAAAGAAGACCACGATGGCCACCGCCATCAGGATCACCCGGTTGTTGAGGCTGTTGTTGCCCACTGCCGCCCTAACGGGACTGGTTATTCTTATTCTTGGCCTCGTTCTCCTCGGCGATCCGGCATTTTATGCACAGCTTGGCGTAGGGCACCGCATCCAGCCGGTCCTTCTCGATCTCCTTGCCGCAGGTTTCGCAGGGCCCGAACTTGCCGTCCTTCATCCGGTACAGGGCCTGGTCTATCTCGTAGAGGTCCTTCCCCTTGGAGGAAACCAGGAAAACGCTCTTCTCCTTCTCCATGGTATCGGAGCCCTGATCAGCCATGTGAAAGGAGTACGAGGACAGGTCGCCGGAGGCCTCCTTCTGGTTCACCATCAGTTCGCCGTTCTCGATGCTGCTCAGCTCGGACAGGCATAGTTTTCTTTCCGCGATCAGCCTCTGCTCGTAATGCTGCAGGTCTTTTTTGTTCATACCGATTATTCCCCCTTAGGTTTGCGCTTGGTTGATTGATATTGTTATCTCTTTGCCGTTGATCTCAATTTTTTGTCCAGCAACAGCAGGATCCTTCTCCAGGATCACCGCCAGGGTCTCTGATTTGATATATTTATCATGCCCCCTAAGAGCCGCCTCCAGCTCCCCGTCGCCCGAGTAGGTTATCTCGATCCGGTCGGCCACCTCCAGGCCCGAATCCTTTCGCAGGTTCTGGATCTTGTGCACCAGCTCCCGGGCCAGGCCCTCGCCGATCAGAGACTCGTTTAAAGTTAAATCTAAAATAATAATTTCATCGCCTTCTCGTTTGATCATGTAGTTTGGCAGCGGTTCTTCAATAATTTCAATATCATCTGCCACTACTTTTATTGTATTTCCCTGAAAATCAAACTCTCTTGGTACAGATAATTTTAATTTATAAACATCTGTACTTGGTAAATTACTAATAAGATCTGCAATTGTTTTAACATTTTTTCCATATTTAGGTCCAAGTGTAGCTAAAATTGGTTTCGCACGATAATTTATAAATTGTGAAACGTTATTTGTTAACTCAATTCCTTTTATATTTAATTCTTCACAGATTATATATTTATACTCATCGTCTTTCAAATATAGATTATTTTCTACATTGTTATTATTATAATATATTTTTTGTAGAGGCTGTCTTACTTTCATCTTGGAATCTTTTCTGGCCGCGTGCCCCAGGGACACCACCTTGCGCACCAAGGCCATCTCCTCGGACAATTTCTGGTCGATCATTTTTTCATCAGCCGAGGGATACTCGGTCAGGTGCACGCTCTCCGGGGCTTGGGGATCGGCCGACCGCACCAGGTTCTGGTAGATCTCCTCGGTCCAGAACGGCATCACCGGGGCCATCAGTCGGATCAGGGTCTCCAGGCATTGGTAGAGGGTCAGATAGGCCAGCTCCTTGTCGGAGTCGCTCTCTGATTTCCAGAAGCGCCGACGGGACCGTCTCACGTACCAGGTGGAGAGGTCCTCCACGAAAGCCTCTATCTTCCTGGCCAGGGTCATGGCCTCGTAATTATCCAGGCTCGCTTTGGCGGTTTGTATCAGCAGATTCAGCTCGGACAGTATCCACCGATCCAGCAGGGTCAGTTTATCGGGATCCAGCGTTTTTCCGGCCGGATTGAAATTGTCCAGCTTGGCATAGGTGATGTAGAACGAATAGACGTTGTGCAGGGTCAGCAGTTTCCGCTTGAACTCGGCCGCCGTGTGATAGCCGAAATGCAGGTTCTGGGTGGCGTTCTGGCGGCAGAATATCCAGCGCATCAGGTCGGCCCCGATCTTGTCGGCCGCCTCGTCGAAGGGGATGGAATTGCCTCTGGACTTGTGCATCTCGTCGCCCTTCTCGTCCTTGACCAGGGCGTGCCCCAGCAGGGTCTGGAAGGGGGCCCGGCCTTCCAGCACGGTGCTCATGGTCAGGATGGCGTAGAACCAATTGCGGAACTGACCCGGGAAGCACTCGGTGATGAACTCGGCCGGGAACCATTGTTTCCAATATTCCTTATTTGCCGGATACCCCCGGTCCGGGTCGAACTTATATTTGCCGGACTTTTCCTTGTCCGGAGTATAGCATTCATCGGGCGGAACAATGGTGGCATAGGACACGATCCCGGCGTCCAGCCAGGGATTGCCCACGTCGGGGATGCGTGAGGTTTCCTGGCCGCACTTGGAGCATTTTATCCCGACCTGGTCCACCCAGGGCCGGTGCGGGGAATGTCCCTGGAACTTCTCCCAGCCGGATACCGCCCGCTGCTGCAGTTCATTGTATCCGCCGATCACCTCAAAATGGCCGCATTTGCATTCGAATATCGGCAGGGCCAGCCCCCAGTAACGCTTTTTGGAGATGCACCAGTCGTTCATATTCTTCAGCCAGTCCATCTCCCGGCTCTCGCCGAACTCCGGTATCCACCGGGCGGTCTTGACCGAATCCATTATCCGGTAGCGCAGGCTGTTCTCCTTCTCCTTAACCGTCACTTGATCGTAAGGCTTGTCGTAGACCGGCCCCATGCTGATGAACCACTCGTTCACCAGCCGGAACACCAGCTCCGAATGACAGCGCCAGCACACCGGATAGCGGTGGGTGAATTTATGGGCATGGTACAGCAGGCCCCTCTTTTTAAGGTCGGCGATGATGTCGTCGGCCACTTGGCTGACGTTCTTTCCGCTCAGCCAATCGAAGCCTTCGAGGTAATTTCCGGCCTCGTCTAAAGGAGCCACCACCGGCAGCTTCTCCTGCTTGCTCAGGGCGAAGTCCTCCTTGCCGCAGCCCGGGGCGATATGGACCATCCCGGTGCCGTCCTCCTCGGTGACATCCTTCCATGCCACGGTGCGGTGTTCGACAGCACTTTGAGCCGGCAGATAGCTGAACGGCCCCTGATATTTCAATCCCACCAATGACTTTCCGGGTAGTTCTTCCAGAATTTTATATTCGCCTTTAAGTATCTCCTTGCGGCCCTTGGCCAGATAAAAGGTCTCCTCGCCCTGTTGGACCTTGAGATAGATGAAGTCTGGATGAACCGCCACCGCCACGTTAGAGGTCAGAGTCCAGGGGGTGGTGGTCCACACCAAAAGGAATTCGCTGGTCCGGCCGTTGATGGGCAGTTTGATGTAAACGCTCTTGTGGGTCTTCTCCTCGTAGCCCTCGGTGGCGATCTCCATGTCGGAAAGGGCTATGCCACAGCGGGCGCACCACGGCATCACATCGTTGCCCTTGTATATCCAGCCGTTCTGGTAGCATTTATTCAAAAAATGCCAGATGGCATAGTTGTTCTCCGGGGCCATGGTGAAGTAAGAATTGTCCCAGTCCATCCAGAAGCCCAAACGTTTCGACTGGTCGGTCTGCACCTTGGAATACTTGTCCACCCGTTCTTTGCATTTGTTGACGAAATTATCGAGGCCGAAAGTTTCGATGTCCTTCTTGGACTTGAAACCCAGTTCCTTCTCCACCTCCACCTCAACCCACAATCCCTGGCAGTCGAAGCCGTTCTGGTAGCGGCCATCATAGCCCTGCATGGCCTTGTATCGCTGGTAGAGGTCCTTGTAGGTGCGGCCCCAGGCATGGTGCACCCCCATGGGGTTGTTGGCGGTGATGGGACCGTCTAAGAAACGGAAACGCTTGTCCGAGCCACGGTTCCTGGCCGTCAGCTTTTCGAAGGTTTTGTTGTCTTCCCAGAATTTCTGTATCCGTTTTTCCAGTTCGGGAAAGTCAAGATTTTGTGGTACGTCTTTATACATTGTAATTATTTTGCCTTGCTGTATATCCAATTGATGAGATGGCGATAAAAACTGTCAAGGTTGTGCGGGTCAATTTCACACGTCAGCTTCGGGAATAGCGATGTATCCGCTTGGATTTGACGCCAGCCCTGCTCGATTTGAAAGGCCGCTGTTGGCGGATCGTCGAATATCGCATCCTTGTTCCGGGCATCGCTATAGACAGTGTCCCAGTTGAGCGCCGGATCATTTTTCATCAGACAGAATAGATCTATGAAATCCTTGGGTTCAATACGGCTTACAATGGTGCACAGTTTATTCGATGAGATGTTTCGGATATTGTCAATGGCCAGACTTTCCCCGTTCTCAAACTTGTGGCGTTCCCGAGCTTGATCGTTTGACAGAGGGTCGATTACCAGGTCGACCTTTACATTCCGTATCACGCAACTGGCAAATTGCGGCGTCTGCTTGATGGGCATTGAAGAGGACGGCCATTTGCCGCTGATCCAAAAAGTGATCGGCGCCAGGTCAAGTTCATGCCGGCAAAAAAGATCGATATCGTTGGATACGCGGTGGCCAAGATAGAAGACCGCCAGGGCCGTGCCTCCGGTCAGAAAAAAATGCTCCTCGATCGCTGGATGGCCCATCAATTCCAACAATACGGCGCGTTGATCCGCGCTCTGATAAGCGGATTTATGCTCGGTTAACGGGGCCATAAACCTCCAGCAGCCTTGACCACTTAGCCCGGCTGTAGGCATCCAAACGCAGCCGGTCAAGGTTCTCGGCGATTTCTTTTAGGGAGAAATACTTGAACGCATCAATGACTCTTCCGTTGACCAGGAACCTCCGCATGGCCCAGCACCGGAAAAACCCGTCTTTTTTCTCTTCCAGCGTCCGGCGGATATTTTCCTCGTCCGTATATTCCGGGTAATCCCAGAACACGGCAATCAGGGGGTTTTGTTTTCTATCAGGCTCCATGGTTATCTTTCAATGTGGTTAGGGATCGCCCACAGACCTGTTATGCGCCCATGGGGTTGTTGGCGGTGATGGGCCCGTCCAGGAAACGGAAGCGCTTGTCCGAGCCGCGGTTTCTGGCCGTCAGCTTTTCGAAGGTCTTATTGTCTTCCCAGAATTTTTGTATCCGTTTTTCCAGTTCGGGAAAGTCCAGATTTTGGGGAACGCTTTGGTACATTGTCAGCCTTGTTGAGTAATATGATAATTAGTGATTATTTAATTATTAAAATTCCATGCTAAGCGCAGTGGAGATGCCGTCCTTTCTGGGAAGAACATCGAAGCTCAGTCCGTATTTTTTTCTGAGATTGGCGTTGTACTTGTTAACGCTTCTCATTGATATTACCCAGTCGCTGGTCCTGATGCCGAGGTAGATCATCCCCCACATCCCCTTGGAATCATCATTCTTTTCTATCCAGATGCTCTGGGTCACCAAGCCAGCTGTTAAAAAAAGAATTCCCCCTTTGTAGTTTTTAGCATATATATTGCCGCAACCGGGGATTATAGACCAGAATGTAGCCCAGCCCTTGGATTTTGATTTATCCTCATACTGGGCCTCCATGAAGCCCCGCATCATGGTCTCGGTCTGCTGGTTCATCTGTTGCTGGACCGGGACCTTCTCCTGGGGCTTTAATTTTCCGGACAGCTCCTCGGCCGCCTCCCGCATGCCGGAGGTCAGCAGGAAATCCAGCTGGCCCTGGTAATCCCGGGTGGCTGTTTTTTCCACCTTGCCGGTCTTGAGATCTATCAGCCGAATCTGGGCCGAGTAGATGTTGCCCACCTTGCCGGCCGAACCGCCGATCATCTTCTGCACCGGCAGCAGCCTTCCGGCCTCCACCAGGCAGGCGGTCTCGTCGCAGGCCCCGGTCTGCTGAAAGCCCTGCTCCTTCAGGATCTCATCCATCTTGTCGCGCTCCAGCACATCGAAGCTGTCGGTCCTTTGCAGTTCGATGGTCAGCCGTTCGGTAAGAAATTTTGCTTCTGTCTCGGAGATGTCAGACCCGCGCAGCGGCATCACCGCCACGGCGTTCTTTTTGGCGGTCTGTGCCAGAACACCCGATGATGTCATGATCAAAATCAATGCCGACATCAGAGTTTTCTTCATCACCCTTCCCCCATTTCGGTTAACACCCGGTTTATAAATATTCAAAGTATTGATAATAGAATGAAGTATATCACGTGGCAATTTTTTAATCCTGGGTTCCCGATCTAGTCGGGAATGACCAAATAAATAATAATTGATAGAAGTAAAATCCGTGTGAATCCCCGCCATTAGCAAGTAGTCCGTATAGGCGGGCAAGCGCCCCAATCCGTTCAATCCGTGTGCTATTAGACCTCGAACTTCTCTCAGTTAACATACAAATTATCCGGCTTTTAGATTGCTTCGCCAGTGAGCTACGATGTCTTTCTCAATGACTACGGGACAGTTATAGCAAAAAAATCTGCGAATATCTGCGTTCATCTGCGTCCTATTAAACCTCAAACCCCTCGAAGTGCGACAGCTTCTTGAACTCCTTGAACCGTTTCTCGATCTCTTCTTTGGTCAACGTCTTTAATCGCTCCATGGAGAAACTCTCCACGTTGAAGGAAGCCATCACGCTGCCGTAGATCATGGCCCGGCGCAGGTTGCAGTCGTTAACCTCACCCTTGGACGAGAGGTAGCCCATAAAACCGCCGGCGAATGAATCGCCGGCGCCGGTGGGATCGAACACGTCCTCCAGGGGATAGGCCGGAACCGAGAAGACCGTATTATCGGTCAACAACATGGCCCCGTGCTCGCCTTTTTTTATCACCAGTATCTTGGGCCCCATCTCCCGAATGGCTCGGGCCGCTTTGAACAAATTTGGCACTCCGGCCAGCTGCCGGGCCTCGGCGTCGTTGATGAACATGATGTCCACTTTTTTGATGGTCTTCAACAATTCATCCCTTTTGCCGCCGATCCAGAAATTCATGGTATCGCAGCCGATGGCCTTCGGCCCTTTGACCTTGGCGATGACGTCCTGCTGCAACACCGGATCGATGTTGGCCAGAAACAAAAACTCGGTGTTTTCGTGTTCGGGCTTCAGCTTGGGGCGGAATCCCTCAAAGACATTAAGATCGGTGGCATGGGTTTTGGCTTCGTTCATATCGTATTCGTAAGACCCGGCCCAGCGGAAGGTCTTTCCCGGGACCACCTCCAGCCCGGAGAGATCCACTCCCCGCTTGGCCAGGAACTCGATATTATCCTTTGGGAAATCATCCCCCACCACGCCCACCAGGCTGACCTGGGTGAAGAAACTGGCGGCCGAGGAAAAATACAGGGCGCTTCCCCCCAGGGCCTCCTTGGCCTCCCCGAAGGGTGTTTTGACGGAATCCAATGCGATGGAGCCGACGACTAACATAGCCATGACAAAAGTCTCACTATAGTTTAAAAGTTTAATAGTTTGAAACGGTTCGAACTGTTTCTCACCTTTTCAAACAGCTCAAACCAATGCGACATCAATTTATTTTTGCCACCACGCTCTTTACCAGCTGGACGAATTTCTTCTCGGCCTGGCCGGCCACTGCGATGACCTCCTCCAGGCTGACCGATCTCATGGCCTCGGGGAAGCCCATGTCGGTGATGATGGAGAAACCCATCACCTTCAGGCCCGAATGGCGGGCCACTATCACCTCGGGCACTGTGGACATCCCCACCACGTCGGCCCCCAGCAGACGGACCATTCGGTATTCGGCCCCGGTCTCCAGGGTGGGGCCGGTCAGCGCCAGGTAGACGCCTTTTTGCAGTTTGATCTTCTCCTCCAGGGCGGTCTGCTCGGCCAGCTTCTGCAGGTCCATATCGTAAAGGTTGTACATGTCGGGAAACCGCGGCCCCAGTTCGTTATGATTTTTGCCAATCAGGGGGTGATCGCCCATCAGATTGATATGATCGGAGATCAGCATGATGTCGCCCGACTGGTGGGCCGGATTGACGCCGCCGCAGGCGTTGGAGACCACCATGATCTCCACCCCCAGGGCCTTCATCACCCGCACCGGAAATGTCACCTGCTGCATGTCGTAGCCTTCGTAGTAATGGAAACGGCCCTGCATGGCCATCACCGGCTTCCCCGAAAGAAGCCCGAAGATCAGCTTGCCGGCGTGGCTCTCCACGGTGGACACCGGGAAATGAGGGATCTCTTGATAGGGTATGGTGTCCTGGATATCTATCTCCTTGACCAGGCCTCCCAGGCCGGTGCCCAGAATGATGCCGATCCTGGGGCTGACCTTGGTTTTGCCCTTGATATGATCGGCCGCCTGGCTTATCATCTTGATCATGTCGCTCATTTCGTTTCCTCGCTATCGCCGGGGTTAACCTCTCCTTCGGTCTCCGGCCCGTCGTTGATCAGCGGTGGCAGGTCGTCCTTTTCGGATTCGACCGCCGGCGTTTCATCGGACTCACGGATCTTGGCCGTGCCTATCAAGGTGTTCAACATCTTCTTCATATCGGCCAAGCTGGGCTCCTCCTGGGAGATATCGGTTTTGGACTGTTCCGGCTGGCTCCCGGTCCGTTCTTCCTTTTTCATGGCCGAGAAGATATTGGTCTGGATCCTGATGCCCGAATCCATCTCCTGGGTCTGCAGCATCTCCAGATGCGAGTCCACCAGGCTGCGCAGCTTGGCCAGATAGCTGCTGCGGACGTTCTTCAGATCGGCTATCTGGCGCTGCAGGTCCATCAGCCGGGCCCGGGCCTCGCCGATGATCTGGTCGGCCTTGAACTGGGCCTCTTTGATGAACAATTCGCCCCGCCGTTCGGCATTGTCCCGCAGTTCGTCCGAGGTCTTCTGGGCCGACATCAGGGTGTCCTGCAGGGTCTTCTCCATCCGGCGGTAATCGTCTATCTTGCCGTCCAGCCCCTGCATCCTCTCGGCCAGGCTGGTGTTCTCCCGGATCAGCTCCTCGAACTCGCCGGCCACCATCTCCAGGAAGGCCTGCACCTCGGCCGGGTCCAGTCCGCCCATGGGCTTCTTCTTGAAGGTCTGTTTTCTTATATCCAAGGGGGTCAGTTTCATGGCGACTCCTCCTTTAATTTCAATAATTTTTTAAACGATAGCCGTATTCGATCAGACTGGCCACCAGAAAATTCCTAACGAAGAATATGGCCAGTATGGCCAGCATCGGAGAGAGGTCCAGCCCGATGCTAAGAGGTATCACCCTCCTGATGGGCCTTAATACCGGGTCGGTCAGCCTGGCCAGCAACCGGACGATGGGGTTGAAGGGATCGGGGTTGACCCAGGATATCAGCGCCCGGATGATGATCACCCACAGGTAAACATCCAACGCCAGGGCCAGCGATTTTCCCAGGGCGATTATGAAATTTGCCAAAAGAATCATTTAGATTTCTAAATAACTTTATCTGGGTTCTAGTTTATCCGGAACTGACAGGCCTGATTAGTTAATTTGACAAGTTTAGATGCCTTCTCGTAATGACTTTCTCATTACAGGCAAATAGCTCTGTGTCTTAGTGTCTCTGTGGCAAAGTCAGTTCCTGTTCCCGAAGATGGCGCTGCCCACCCGGATCATGGTTGAGCCCTCCTCGATGGCCACCCGGTAATCTCCGGACATTCCCATGGAGAGATGCTTCATTTCGATGTTGGATATGGCTTGAAGCTTTATTTCATCGAATATTTTTTTCAGCATCTTGAACGAACTTCTGACTTTGTCGGCATCATCGCTCAGCGGTCCCACCGTCATTAAACCTAAAACCTTTATGCCCTTGATATCCTTTATTTCCTTTAGGGCCGTTAAAACCTCTTTAGGATCGAATCCGTACTTCTGCGGCTCCCCGGAGGTGTTGACCTCCAGTAGTACCTCCTGATTTTTGCCGATCTGGCCGGCTCGGCGCCCCACCTCCCGGGCCAAATCAACCGAATCTACCGAGTGGATCAGGGAAAATATCTCCACCGCCTTTTTGGCCTTGTTGGACTGCAGGTGTCCTATCAGGTGCCACTCTACCCTGGTGCCTATCCGGGAGTATTTATCCAGAGCCTCCTGCACCCGATTCTCCCCGATGATGTTCAGCCCCAGGGCGATAGCCTGCTCTATGACCTCGGCCGAGAAGGTTTTGGTGACCGCCACCAGGGTAATATTCTCCGGTGGCCGCCCGGCACTCCGGCAGGCATCGCCGATACTTTGGCGGACTCGTTCCAGATTATACCCTACTTGTTGCATAACATATTATTATATCTCATTTAAAGCCCCATTTGCAATATAAAAATGCCCCCAATCAACATCACTTGGGATTGTTTTATGCTTGACTATCCTTTCTTTTAGGTTTAGAATTACCCTGACCCATGGAGCGTCAGGCACCACCGCCATTGAGAGTTTTGCTTTTACTCTTTTTACTGAATGGAATGCACTAAGAACAGCTATTTTATCAATTTTTGATGGAAAAACATATCATGGCAAAATTCTACCGGGGAAAATTCCCCATCAAATTCAACCGCAAGGCCCGCAGGAACTTTTTCCGAATCATCTTTTTACTGGGGCTGTTTTTGATCTTTGTGACGGGATTCGGAGCCGGCACCTTCGCCTTCTACAGCCGGGGACTGCCCTCCACCCGCACCCTTCAGGAGATGCAGCCCAAGCAGGGCACCAAGGTTTTCGATCGGAACAGCATCCTGATCTACGAATTCGCCGAGGAGCATCGGGTGGTGGCCCCGCTGGCTCGGATACCCAAAAACCTGATTGATGCCACCATCGCCATTGAGGACCGCAGTTTCCGCTCTCACTGGGGGATTGACATATTCGGCTACGCCGCGGCGGTCAAGGATTTCGCGCTGCGCCGCAGCAAGCGCTTGCGCGGCGCCTCCACCATCACCCAGCAGCTGGCCCGCAACATGTTCCTGACCCAGGATCGTACCCTGTCACGCAAGATCGCCGAGGCCATCCTGGCCATGAAGATCGAGCGGCTGTTCTCCAAGGACGAGATACTGGAGCTGTACTTCAACCAGATAAACTACGGCCACGGAGCCTATGGGGTCCAGACCGCTTCCCAGATGTATTTCGGCCGGGATGTGGACAGTCTGACCCTGCCCCAGGCGGCCTTGCTGGCCGGGATGCCGCGCGGCCCCTCGTTGTATACCCCCTACACCCATCCCGAAGCGGCCTTGAAAAGAAGGAACACTGTTCTGGAGGCCATGATGGCCAACGGGACGATTACCAGGGCCCAGGCCGACACCGCCAGAAAGACGGAGATCGTGGTCAAGCCCCGTGAACTGCGGCTCAATGACGCCCCCTATTTTGTGGAAGAGGTCCGCAAATACCTGGAGTCCAAATACGGGGCCAACGCCATCTACCAGGGAGCCATGCAGGTCTACACCACCTTGGACCTTAAACTACAACAGGCCGCCAACCAGGTCTCCGAGAGCTGGATGGAACAGCTGGAGGAACGATTTAAGCTGGTTCCCCGGCGCCGGGATCTTAAAACGCCCAAGGTCGAGACCGATATAGTCAACACTCCCTACATTCAGGACGCCCTGCTGGCCCTGGATCCCGGAAACGGCCACATCCTGGCCATGATCGGGGGCCGGGATTTCCTGATCAGCAAATTCAACCGGGCCATCCAATCACGCCGCCAGGCCGGCTCGGCCTTCAAGCCCTTCATCTACACCGCCGCCATCGACAACGGCTTTTCCCCCGGCGACGTTATTTTGGACGCTCCCATCGTGATCGAGGATGACGGCTCCGGCAATCCTTGGTATCCCCGCAACTACGACGGCAAGTTTGACGGCCCCACCTCCCTGCGGCGGGGACTGGCCCTGTCCAAGAATCTGATAGCAGTCAAACTGATCCAGAGCGTAGGGCCTTCCACCGTCATCAGCTACGCCCGCAAGATGGGCATCCGAACCCCGCTCCCGGCGGTGCTGTCGCTGGCCTTGGGCTCGGCCGACATCAGCATGATAGACATGGTCAGCGCCTACGGAATCTTCGCCAACCGCGGGGTCAGGGTGGAGCCGCTGATGATCCTGAAGGTGCTTGACAAGAATGGCATCATTCTGGAGGAGAACCATCCCTATGCCGAGGAGGTGCTGTCGCCCCAGACCGCCTACATCATGGCCAACATGATGAAGACAGTAGTGGACCACGGCACCGGGATCTATGCCCGCAGCCTGGGCTTCACCCGTCCGGCCGGGGGCAAGACCGGCACCACCAACGATTATACCGACACCTGGTTCGTGGGCTTTACCCCCGGCCTGGCCTGCGGGGTGTGGGTGGGCTTCGACCAAAAGAAGACCGTGGCCGAGGGCGCCACCGGGGCCGGATTGGCCCTGCCCATCTGGGCGGCCTTCATGAAGCTGGCCACCGACAGCCTTCCTGTTAAGGATTTCCCGGTGCCAGGGGGGATAGCCCCGGCCACCATCTGCACCGAATCCGGCCTGCTGGCCACCCCGGCCTGCCCCCACCCCAGGGGCGAGATCTACCTCAAGGCCAACCTGCCCTCCAGGACCTGCGACATCCACCGCCTGCAGAATCTGAACATGCAGAGCAAGGACTATAATTTCGAGCAACTGGACCGCGGCAGCCTTAACGATCCGGATTTCAAGCCGTAATGTTGTGGCACACGGATGAAGCGGATTGTTTTGGATTTACACGGATTTTAATCAGATAATAAATTTGACGCATTGTCATACCTGTTGCGCAAAAAGGAGTCAAGACATTGGCCAATCCCATATCCGGGGAAGTACCTTTTGCCGTTGCATCTTGGTGTGAGTAAACCCCGACACTGATAGTTTGGGGGTAAAAATGACCGACAAAAAGAAACTAACAAAAGAGTACAAACAAACATTGCCGCCGATGGGCATTCTTCAGATAATGAATAAAACCAACGGAAGAATATTTCTGCTCAAGACCAAGAATCTCCCCGGCATCACCAACAGCCAGAAATTCAACCTCAACAATGGTTCTCATCCGTTTTCCAAAGTACAACAGGACTATACCCAGATAGGAGAAAGTATTTTTTCTTTGAAGTTCTCGATCATCTGGACCCCAAGGAGGGCATCAGCTACGACTACAGCAAAGACCTTATGGCTCTGGAGGAGATCTGGATCGAAAAGTTTCAGCCATATGGAAATAAGGGCTATCATACCAAGCATTGAATTTTTACTTTAAACTGAACCATAATACCCCGCAATTAAGCGGGGCTTTTTTACTTGACAAATATCTTGGCAAATGGTGTATAATGCTTTTGTTGGACTGTGAGTTCTTAAACCTTTTAAATTTTAGAATTTTCATAAATAAGGAATTACCGCAAAATGAATACCAAAACCGACAACACCTTTGGCAGCCCGTTTGAACGAATATTTATGGGGTTCCTGTCTATTGCCACCGGGATAATTCTGATCTTTTTGGCCGTCAAAGGTCCCTTGTTTCTGAATCATATCAAGTATAAAACGGCGGATATATTGAACAATCAGCTGATCGGCCAGGATGTTGTTAATCTATTTTTGTTAAGCGCCATTCTGATCGCCGGCGGGGTGGCACTTTTCTTCAAGAAACAAATATCAAAATACCTTCTGATCATTACCCCGCTCTATTTGATATATTTTGTGCTGAGCTATACCATCGGCTGGGAATGGAGCTCACCTAAATACGCCGGCAACAGTGAGGGGTACACATTTTATTTCCTTTTTGTCCTGATCTCCTCCCTCCTGATACTACTGTATTCGCTTTCCATATTCCCAAAGAACGTGGAAAACCATTTTAAGAAAAAACCACTGATAGTCTATTCCGTCTTGTTCTCGTTCTTCCTGCTGGTCTTTGCCTCCATGTGGGTCAAGGAGGTGATGGAGGTCATGGCCACCGGCACCGCCCGGGCCTATGACATCGCGCCTACCGCATTTTGGGTGGTGCGCATCTTCGATCTTGGGTTTTCCATCCCGCTGGGATTGGTCAGTGTTTACTTGTTGTGGACCAGGCCCAATACCACCTATCCCATACAATTCCTGTTCTACGGTTTCTTCCTCACCATGATCATCGCCGTCAATGCCATGGGTTTGGTGATGTATTTCAACCATGACCCCACTTTTATGATGCGGGATCTGCTCGTTTTCATCATCCTGGCCCTGATCGTTTTCTCCGGATTCATCTATATTCAAAAGAATTACCGAGTCATCACAGACAAGTAGCTTTGTAACTCGCAACCATTTATTCTATATGAATATATCCGTACTCTGTGAAAATCAAGCCGGTCATGCAGGCTCCAGATCCATTCTTTCCGAATGGGGTTTGTCCCTGTACATTCAAACCAAGGACGTTAACCTGCTGTTTGATACAGGGCATACCAGCGTCTATTGGCATAACGCCCGGCAAATGGGTCTGAACCTTAACCGCGCCCATTTCATCGCATTGTCTCACCATCACTGGGATCACGTAGGCGGACTGCAACATCACGGCTTTAAGGCCAAAAAGAAGCTCGTCGTCCATCCTGAATTGATCGTCAGACTGTCGATAAAAGAATCCCGAAAGATAAAAAAGGATTTCCGGGTCGTCGCCTCCGCCGAACCATTGGAATTTTACCGCGGCATCTTTTATCTGGGAGAGATACCCCGGACAAATAAATATGAAAAAGGGCTGTTCAAAGGGGAGCGGATGCCGGACGATTCAGCGGTGGCCATTAAGACCAAAAAAGGTGCGGTGGTCATCACCGGTTGTTCCCATTCCGGTATCTGCAATATATGTGAGCACGCCAAGCAGGCGACCGGTCAGAAGCTTTACGCCGTGATCGGCGGGCTCCATTTATTCGAGAATGACCCGAAGGCGGTGAAAGGAACCATCCGTTATTTTAAAAAGGAACGACCTAAGCATATCTATCCTATGCACTGCATAGACCTTCCCACCTTGGCCGGGTTTTATGCCGAATTCGGGATCAAGAAATTATCGGCCGGTGATACAATACAACTTTAGAAATACAGCCAGTTATGCCAGTGCTTTAAAACCAAACCTGCCTGAATGAAAAACGAAAAAGCCCCGCAATTAAGCGGGGCTTTTTATATCTTACCCTAAGGAGATTAGCGTCTTATATAGATTGCTACATCGGTCGACATTATCAGCCTTCTCAATGACTTTGGAAAAAAGATTTTCCGTGAAAATCCGATCCCCTCCGTCCCCGGGCCTTGATAATCATTAAAAGGCACCTCCGGAAGTATACGTTATGGTGTCTTAGTGTCTCCGTGTGAGAATAAAATCTGCGTAAATCTGCGTCCTTAATCACCCTTTTAATTTTTCCTCCAACTCCACAATCCTTCTCTCCAGGGCGTTGATCTTTTTAATGTAATTCGGCAGCAGGGCCACGCTGGCCTCGCGACGCCGGGCCTCGGAGTGCTTTTTAGCCGGATAGCCGGAGGCCACGGTATTGCTGGGAATGGATTTGACAACCCCGGACTGGGCCCCGAGTGTGACGTCATCGCCGATCTTCAGGTGGCCGATGATGCCCACCTGCCCTCCCATCACCACCCGGTCGCCGATGAAGGTTGAGCCGGCCACCCCGGACTGCCCGGCCACCACTCCATCCCTGCCTATATGAACATTGTGGGCGATCTGCACCAGGTTGTCTATCTTGGTCCCTTGTTTGACGATGGTGGGGCCCAGGGCCCCCCGGTCGATGGCGGAGTTGGCTCCCACCTCCACATCGTCCTCCAGAATGACATTGCCCACCTGGGGAATTTTGAAATATTTATCTCCGTCCTTGGCGTAGCCGAAGCCGTCCGCGCCCACCACCGCCCCGCCGTGGATGATTATCCGGTTGCCTATCCGGCAGCCCTCCCGTATGGAGACCTGGGGATAGATCAGGCAATCGTCTCCCACCGTTGTTCCCAGGCCGATATAGCACAGGGGCAAAATTACCGTATTGGCGCCTATCCTGGCCCCGGCCTCGATGACCACATAAGCCCCGATGGTGGCGCTCTTGTCGATCTGGGCCGAGGGGTCGATGATCGCGGCGGGGTGTATGCCCGGCCGGGGTTTTGTTTTGAAGGCGTTGTAAAAAAAGGTCACCGCCTTGGCGAAACTAAGGTAAGGATTGTCGGTGACTATCAGGGTCCGGCCCTCTGCCGCAACATTTTTGGGGACGATGATGCAGGAGGCCTTGGTGGATCCCAGATGTTCGGCATAACTGGGGTTGGCCAGAAAGCTGAGCTGGCCTGGTTGGGCCTCCTTCAGGCCGGCCAGGCCGGTCAGTTCCACATCCGGCCCCTGCAGCTGTCCCCCGCACTCCCTGGCCAGCAGGCTGGCTTTGTATCCGCTCATTGCTGGGATACCCTCTGGCTTATCTTTTCCGCCAGGTTTTCACAGCCCATCACCAGTTCGCCCTCGCCGTTTACCTTTTCGCTCTCCTCAGCTATCATCTGGTCACGTTCCACGTTGTATATCTTGATGGTGATGGTTATCTGGTTGTTGGCCAGGTTCTGGGTGATCTGCCCCAGGGTCATATATCCAGCGTTAAGGATCTTGGCCATCTCCAGGCCCCGGGCCTCCTTGACCTCGGACTTGGAGAGCCCCTTGTCCTTCACCATATCCTCCACCTGCTTCTTGGCCACCGGATTCAATTGCTGCCCCCTCTCCAGCGCGGTAAAGATGAATTCCAATGACTGCTTGCCGAATTTTCTCTTGATGGCCTCGGCGTCCAGCTCCCAGACGGGGAACAGGGCGATGCTGGGCAGAACCTTGGCAGCCGTTCCCTCCTCCTTGGCCAGCTCCTCCAGCACCTGTTCGGTGATGTCCAGTTCCTTGGAGGCGTAGACCACCAGCCCCGACGAGGAATCCAGCACCATAAGCAGGTTGTTGTCCAGCGCCACCCGTTTGACCACATTGCCTATCTTCTCGGCCATGGGCCGGGACAGCTCACGGTTCTTCTGGTCGGCCTTTCCGCCCGGGTCGAACATCTCTTTTACAAAGGCCTCTAGCTCCCTTTTTTTGAGGAACAGCTCCTCTTTTTTGCCCTTGCGCCGTTCGCTGCTGATCACCAGGTCGGTCTGCTCCAGGCTTTTCTCCAGAGAATCTATCATCTTGCGTTTGGCGGAGATCTCCTTGTTCCAGCCTTCTATTATCCGGTTCATCTCCTGCCGGATGTCGGCGGCCCCCCGGTACTGGGCGAACACAGCCTTGGAATCCAGGTAACCTACCTTCTGGCTGTACGCGCTGCCCGGTAAAAACAAGACCGCCAAAAACAGGAGAAATATCTCCCTGGGATATCTGATCCTCATACCCAACGCCTTTCCGTTTTTGGTTGATTAAAACGAAGTCCCCAGTTGGAAATGTAGCTGCCATTTGTCGGACTGCACGTTCTTGTCCCAGTCAAATCCCCAGCCCCAGTCCAGCCCCAGGACGCCCAGCATCGGCACCTCGGCCCTGATCCCCAGGCCGGCGCCCTTGTACAGCACCGAAGGGTGGATTTTATCGTATTGGGTCCAGGTGTTCCCGGCGTCAGCAAAGGCCAGCAGGTAGACGCTCTGGTTGAAGCTGTATTTGACCTCCAGATTGCTGATCAGCATTATCCGGCCGCCGTAGGTGGCCCGGTTGATGCTCTGGTCGGGATAGCCCCGCACCCCGTCGTCGCCCGAGCCGCCGATGCGGAACCTCTCGTAAGGCGGAACGGTGGAGGGGTCGCTATAGCCGTCTACCACCCCGGTCTTGGCCCGGGCCATGCCCACGAACTTCCAGAACAGCGGTCTGTAGTGCCGGTATTCCAGGAGGTATTTCTGAAAATTGGTCCGGCCGCCCAGGAGGCCGCCGGCGTACTTGGCTAGGCCCACCGTTCGGGTGCCGCGGCTGGCGTTGAAGGGGCGATCCCGGCTGTCCCGCACCAGGGTCAACGAGGTGCTGGATGAGAGGCTGGGATAGGTGCCGGCCTGGATATAGCTGGCGAACTTGTCCGACATGTCGGTCAGATTAATCCTCTCCAGGCTGTAGGACCAGTAGCCCCGGGTGTAATCCAGCCAGGGGATGGGCCGCCCCAGGCTCAGGCTGCCCCCGGTCTTCTTTTGGGTATAATCGCTGTAGGTGTACTGGGTGTGGTAGACGTTGACCCCCACCGAGGTCGGGGTGTCGAACAACCAGGGCTCGGTGAAGCCCAGGTCGACGTTGAACTTCTTGTTGCTGAACTCGGTCTTCAAATTCACCTGCTGGCCCCGGCCCAGAAAATTTGGCACCCCTATCTGCACGAACCCGGCCAGGCCGTCGGTGGCCCCGTAGGTGGTCCCGATCTGGAACTGCCCCACCGTCTTCTCCTTGACGTCAAAGATCAGGTCGATGTTGCCCAGGGTGTCGGCCGGCTGGTAGTTCAGCTGGACGTCCTCGAAATAGCCCAGGGTGAATATCTCCCGCTGGCTGCGCATCACCTTGGAGCGCCGGAACAGCTCGCCCGGCTTGACGGTCAGCACCCGACGGATCACCTTCTCCCGGGTCTTGGTGTTTCCGGCGATGATCACCTTGTTGATGTAGGCCGGCTTGTTTTCGATAATGTTATAGGTGACGTCCACCGTGGAATCCCGCAGGTCCTGAAAGGGCTCGATGTGGCAGTAGATGTGGCCCTCCTCGGTATAGATGGAGAACAGGTTCTCCAGGGTCTTGTCGGCGTCGTCTATCCGGAAGATTTTTTCCGGCTTGAGCTCGGTCACCCGGTAGAGCCTTTTAGTGTTGATCTTGTCGTTGCCGGAGAACTCCACCTTGCCGATCCTGAACTCCGGCCCCTCGGTCACCTCCAGATGAATGGTAACCCGATCCAACTTGCGGTTGTAGGTCAGCGAATCCTGCCTGGCGGCAATCTCCAGATGGCCGTGGTTCTTGTACAGCCGGGTTATCCGGCCCAGATCCTGGGCCAGGGTGTCCTGGTTGAAGGAGCCGCTACGGAACCAGGGGATCGCCTTCCAGACCAGGGTCCAGCCCCGGGGCTTGGTCTTCATGGCCTTGATGACGTCCTTGTCCTTGAGGGCCTGGTTGCCGGCGACCAGTATCTTCTTGACCCGGATCTTTCTGCCCTCCTCGATCTTGAAACGGACCGCATAGCGGCTGCCCGACTCTATCAGGGTATCCTCAACCTGGGCGTTGAAGTAGCCCTTCTCCATGTACAGAGCCCGGATGGTGTCCTTGGATTGGGCCAGATACTGGGGGTCCAGAAAACTGCCGGGCTTGAGGGCGATCTTTCCCTCCAGCTGATCGGATTTGATCTTCTTGTTGCCCAGGAACTCTATCCTCTCCACGATGGATTTTTCGGTCACCGAAAATACCAGCAGGTATCCTTTCTCGGTGGAATCCCTGGCCACCGCCACCTCGGAAAAATACCCCAGCTGGTATATCTTCTTCACCGCCTCCGAGATGTTGATCTCGTTCAGCTGATCGCCCGGCAGTATCCCCGATGCGTTCAGCACCACCTCCGGGTCGATGCGCTCGATGCCCTCTACCCTGAGGTCGGCTATGACGGCGGCATTGGCCGGCAAAGCCTGAACCAAGAACGAGAATGCCAAAACTAGTGACGGAAATAAAAAGCGGTTCATATATGTCTTTCTTTTTTAGTTGCCGGTTTTATCTGATCTTAACCATCCCTGGAATTGAATTGTAATTATAACATTCATGGATAATGCAGTCAATTAAAAATCTTGCCTGTTAAACTGAACCAGGCTGGCTATGGCCAGCCTGGTTATGGGCTCACTTCTCCGCCTGGGGACGCTTTTTCCTGACACCTCTCTTGATTTTTTCCCCGCGCTGCGGAACGAATTTCAGGGCCTCGCCTTCGACTTCTATCAGCACGCCGTCCCCGAACTTTATATCGGCCTTCAGTATCTCCTGGGACAGCGGGTCCTCCACCATTCTCTGGATGGTGCGGCGCAAAGGCCTGGCCCCGTAAGTGGGATCGAATCCCCTGGCCACCAACAGCTCCTTGGCCTGGGGCGTGATGCCGATGGCGATGTTCTTCTCCTTGAGCCGCTGGGAGAGCTGGCCTATCAGGATGTCCACGATTTTGCCCATTTCCGTCCGGCCCAGGGAATTGAATACCACCACCTCGTCCACCCGGTTTAAAAATTCCGGATTGAAGGTTTTTTTAAGCTCCGACAGCACCTTGTCCTTCATTTGGTCGAAGGCCAGCAGCTGATCGTTCCTCTGGAACCCCAGGCTGACCCCTTTCTTGATCTCCCGGGCCCCCAAGTTGGAGGTCATGATCAGCACCGCATTCTTGAAGCTTACCTTGCGACCGTAGGAATCTGTCAGCTGGCCGTCCTCCAGCACCTGCAGCAGCATGTTGAACACATCGGGATGGGCCTTCTCAATCTCGTCCAGCAGGACCACCGAATAGGGTTTGCGCCGGATCTTCTCGGTCAGCTGGCCGCCCTCCTCGTATCCCACATAGCCCGGAGGCGCCCCCACCATCCGGGAGACGGCGAACTTCTCCATGTATTCCGACATATCCACCCGGATCAGGGCATTCTCATCGCCGAACAGGAAACTGGCCAGAACCCTGGCCAACTCGGTCTTGCCCACTCCGGTGGGGCCCAGAAAGATGAACGAGCCCATCGGCCTTCCGGTGTCCCGGATGCCGGCCCGGCTGCGGCGCACCGCCCGGGAGACGGCCTCCAGAGCCTGGTCCTGCCCCACCACCCGTTTCTTGAGCTCCTCCTCCATCCGCAATAAGCGGGCGGACTCCTTCTCCTCCAGTTTGACGATGGGTATTCCGGTCCAGCGGGAGATCACGTAGGCGATGTCCTCCTGGGTGATGTTCACCGCCACCAGATCGCGGCTCTTCTTCCAGGCCTCGCGCAGCCTATCTATTTCCTGCCGCTTGTTCTTCTCCCGATCCCTTAGGGCGGCGGCCTTCTCGTAATCCTGACCCTTGACCGCCTCCACCTTTCGGACCTTGATGTCCTTGAGCTGGCTCTCCAGGAATTTTATCTCGGCCGGCGGCTCGGAGGTGGACAGCCGGGCCCGCGATCCGGCCTCGTCCAGCACGTCGATGGCCTTGTCCGGCAGAAAACGGTCGGTGATATAGCGGTCGGACAGCCGGACCGCCGACTCTATGGCCTGATCGGCGTATTTCACCTTGTGATGATCTTGGTATCTTTCCTGCAGGCCCTTTAGTATCTTCAGCGATTCTTCCACCGAGGGGGCCTCCACCATGATGCTCTGGAAGCGGCGCTCCAAAGCCCCGTCCTTCTCGATGTGCTTGCGGTATTCGTCCAGGGTGGTGGCCCCCACGCACTGCATCTCCCCCCGGGCCAGGGCGGGCTTGAGCATGTTGGAGGCGTCCAGCGCCCCCTCGGCCCCGCCGGCCCCCACGATGGTGTGCAGCTCGTCCAGAAAGATGATGTTGTCCTGGGTCTGGCGCAGCTCGTTCATCAGGGCCTTCATCCGCTCCTCGAACTGCCCCCGGTACTTGGTCCCGGCCACCACCGCAGCCAGGTCCAGGGCCATCACCCGCTTTGACAGCAGGGGCTCCGGCACCTCGCCGCTGATTATCTTCTGGGCCAGCCCCTCTATGATGGCGGTCTTGCCCACCCCGGCCTCGCCGATCAGCAGGGGGTTGTTCTTCTTGCGCCGGGACAGGATCTGGATGACCCTCTCTATCTCCCGGCTTCTCCCGATCACCGGGTCCAGCTTGCCGTCCTGGGCCAGCCGGGTCAGGTCCCGGCAGAAATAATCCAGGGCCGGGGTCTTGCTCTGCCCGTTTGATTGAGGCATCGGCGATGATCCCGGCTCGCTGGACAGCAGGCGCATGATCTCGGAGCGCATCATCTCCCCGCTAAGTCCCAGCGATATCAGGGCCCGGGAGGCTATGCCTTCCTGATCCTCCATCAGGCCCAGCAGCAGGTGCTCGGTGCCCACATAATTGTGCTGAAGATTTTTGGCCTCCTCCACCGCCAGCTCCATGGCCCGGCGGGCCGACAGGTTGAAGGGCAGCTCGCCCATCAGGATGGTCTGGCCGCCCTTGGGCATCAGCTCCTCCACCTTGCGGCGGATCTGCTCGGTGCTTACGCCCAGGCTCAACAGCACCGCCACCGCCACCCCCTCGCCCTCCCGGAGAGTGGCTAAAAGGATATGCTCGGTGCCGATGTAGTCGTGCTGCAGGCGCCGGGCCTCCTCGCGGGCTATGAACAGGACCCTTTTGGCCCTTTCGGTGAATCTATTGTCTTTCATGATGATTACTTATTGATGTTAGACTGTTTTGTGGCATGAAAAGTTTAAACAAAATCTGCCATGATGGCCCTGACCATTTTGGCCCTTTCCCCGTCCCGTTCGGGAGCCTCCATCCGGGCGTCCAGCATGATCTGCAGATGGGCCGGCTGGGTGATGATCAGCAGTTTGTTGAGGGCATTCAGCCTTCTCCTGGGAAACAGTTCCAGGGCGATGCCCAGGCGCAGGGAGGATGACAGCTCCAGGTATTCCTGGGTGGAAAGCATCCGGGCGTTGGCCAGGATGCCGAAGGCCCTCCAGATATTGTCCTCGGTCTGCCGGCGGGCGCGGTCCATGATGTAACGGCGGGTCTCCAGCTCCTGTTCCATCAGGCTGCGGCCCACCCGCTCCACATTCTCTATTATCTCCAGTTCGTTCCGGCCCAGGGTGGCCCGGTTGGAGATCTGAAAGATGTCCCCGGCCACCTCGCTGCCCTCGCCATAGAAACCCCGCACCAGAATCCCCTGACATTCCAGCTGGTTCAAAAGTTTTTCTATTTTTTTGGCCCGCACCAGGGCCGGAAGGTGGATCAGCAGCGAGGCCCTTAAACCCGTGCCCAGGTTGCTGGGGCAGCAGGTCAAAAAACCCCACTCCGGGGAATAGGCCATCTCCAGTCTCTGTTGCAGCTGATCGTCCACCTGATCCACTATCCGGAAAGCTTCGATCAGATCCAGGCCCGGCAGCAGGCTCTGCATCCGGATATGGTCCTCCTCGTTGATCATCAGGTCCAGCGACTGGTTCCTTCCCACCAGCACCCCGGTCCCGTTCTTTTTATCCATCAGGTCGGAGCTGATCAGCCGGCGCTCCCAAAGGACCGTCATGTCCAGCTGGGTCAGAACCTCCAGGTCGAAGAAAGCGGCATCGCCGAAATAATTCACCGATGAGGAAGCTTTCCGGATCTCCTCCCGGACCAGGCTGCGCTCATCCTGTTCGGAGCGTCCGGGGAAAAGATGCTCCGCCAGGTTGCGGGCCAGCCGCACCCGGCTGGAGATCACCACTCCGGGATCGCTGTCCGGTGTTTTAAGCCATCCAGCCTCCTGACCGATCAGGCCCTGTATGCCGTTATCGGGAAGGTTCATTTGGCCCCGCTGGTCTCCAATTGCCTGATCTGGTCTCGCAGGGACGCCGCCCTCTCGTACTCCTCTTTGAGCACCGCTGCCTGCAGTTCCTGCCTGAGCCGCTCCACCCGGTTTTCGGAGGGCGCGGCTTTGATTTTACCGGAGGCCGGAGCGGCCTTGCCCAGATGATCGTTGATGCCGTGTATCTGCCTGACTAAGGGTTTGAGGCTGGCATTGAACACCTGATAGCAGCCGGGGCAGCCCAGCCGGCCCAGCTTTTTAAAATCGGTCAGGGCCAGTCCGCATTTGGGGCATTGGGCCGCATTATCGTCGTCCTGCTCGGAGCTGATATCACGGATCATCCCGGCCAGCATATCGCCCAAGGACGACAGGGCCAGGTTCAGGCTCTTGGCCAGGCCTTTGAGTTCGGCGCACTCCCGGCACAGGTTGTATTCGGTGTTCCGACTGTCCCGCACCTCGGTGTAGCGCATCACGGCCTGGTTTTTTTTGCACAGATCGCAAATCATAATGATCAATAGTTGATTAATAATTTATGAGATAATTGAGGGATAAGTGCCTTCACATTTTCAGGCTGCCAGGTATGATAGATTTCTTAAGAGCGACATGCTTCCATATCCGCTAACATAAGTAAATATAGCCATTAAACCCCGCTTTGTCAACCCATGATAACCCAAAGGAGGTTGCTGGAAGTTTTCAGTTCCCGGCTGAGAACAGCTCCCCGGAAACGGCCGATATATCCGGCCGGCTGCCCAGGGCTATCCTGGCGCAGAAATTTTTTGCGGCGATGAACTCCAGGGGCTGGCGGATGTTCCGGACCAGTTTCTCTAACTTCTCCCGGGACGGGCTCCGGTCCTCCGGCCACCAGACCTCCAGTTTTGATCCCTCCCATTTGATCCGGACCGCGCCTAGGCTGGCCGCCCCCAGCCGGAGCCGGGCCGCCTCAATAAGACGGCTGACCTCCTCCGGCGGCGGGCCGAAGCGGTCGGACATCTCCTCGCGGATCCTGTCGAATTTATCCATATCGCCGATCTTGTTCAGCTGGCGGTAGAGGTTGATCCTCTCGTTGGGATCCTCCACATAGTCCTGGGGGATCAGGGCCTTCCCCGGGATCTCCACCTTGACATCGATTTGGGGCACGGCCGGCAGGCCTTTCAGCTCCCGGACCGCCTCCTCCAGCAGCTGGCAATAAAGCTCGAAGCCCACCGCTATCATGTTGCCGTGCTGCTCCCGCCCCAGAAGGTTCCCGGCCCCCCGGATCTCCAAATCGCGCAGGGCCAGCTGGAACCCGGATCCCAGCTCGGACAGCTCTTCGATCACCCGTAGCCGCTTGCGGGCCACCTCGTTGATCCGCCCGCCCTTGGGGATTATCAGGTGGGCGAAGGCCCGCTTGTTGGAGCGCCCCACCCGGCCCCGCAACTGGTAAAGCTGGGCCAGGCCGAACTTGTCGGCCCGGTTGATGATGATGGTGTTGACGTTGGGTATGTCCAGGCCCGATTCGATGATGGTGGTGGCCACCAGCACGTCGTAGCGCTTGGCGGTGAAGGCCAGCATCACCCGCTCCAGCTCCCGTTCCTCCATCTGGCCGTGGGCGAAGGCCACCTCGGTTCCCGGCACCAAACTGGCGATATAGGCGGTCATGGCGGCGATGGACTGCACCCGGTTGTGCAGGAAGAACACCTGGCCGCCCCGGTCCACCTCCCGCAGGATGGCCTCTTTGATCTTCTGGGCGTTCCACAGGACCACCTCGGTGATCACCGCCAGCCGGTCCTTGGGCGGGGTCTCGATGTTGGAGATGTCCCGGGCCCCCAGCAGCGACATGTGCAGGGTCCGGGGGATGGGGGTGGCGGTCATGGTCAGCACGTCCACCGCTTTGAATAACTGCTTGAGCTTCTCCTTGTGGGCCACCCCAAAGCGCTGTTCCTCGTCCACTACCAGCAGGCCCAGTTTCTTGAATTCAACATCCTTCTGGATCAGGCGGTGGGTGCCGATGACGATGTCCACCTCCCCGGCGGCTATGGCCTTGATGATGTTCTTCTGGTCGCCGTGCTTGCGGAAGCGCGACAGCATCTCCACCTTGATGGGATAATCGGCCAGCCGCTCTCGAAAGGTCTGGTAATGTTGTTCGGCCAGCACCGTGGTGGGCACCAGCACCGCCGCCTGATGGCCGTCCATCACCGCCTTGAAGGCCGCCCTGATGGCCACCTCGGTCTTGCCGTAGCCCACGTCGCCGCACAGCAGGCGATCCATGGGCTTGTCGCTCTCCATGTCGGTTTTGATATCCCCGATGGCCTTTAACTGGTCGGGCGTCTCCTGGTAGATAAAGGAGGCCTCCAGCTCCTTCTGCCACAGGGTGTCGGGCGAGAATTTTATCCCCGGCTGGGATTTGCGGGCCGCATACAGGGCCAGCAGTTCCTTGGCCATGTCATGGGCCGAGCGCTTGGCCCGGGCCTTGGTCTCCCCCCAGGTCGCCGAGCCCAGCTTGGAGAGGCTGGGGTGCTGCCCCTCCTCGGCCGAGTATTTTTGGACCCTTTTCAGCTGATCCACCGGCAGGTACAGCTTGTCGTTATCCCGGAAGATTAGCAGCAGGCACTCCGTCTGCCGTCCCTCAATGTTAAGGTTGCTCAGGCCCCGATACTGACAGATGCCGTGATCCACGTGCACCATGAAGTCGCCTTTCCTCAGGGCCTCCAGGCTGCGGATGGCCCCGCCCCCCTTGAAGAACCGTCTGGCCCTTCTCCGTTTCTCCCGGGCGAATGTCTCCCGCTCGGTGACGGCGCACAAAAAGGCCTCGGGAAAGATGAAGCCGCTGTGCAGCCCGGCCACGGTGATGTCGGCGACTCGCGATCTGGTCTGGCCGTCGATGATCTCGTTCAGGCGCTCCTGCTGTCCCTGGTTGTCGCACAGCAGAAAGATCTGAAAGTTGTCCTGGTGCAGTTTCTCTATCCTGGCCCCCAGCAGATCCAGGTTGGACATGAAGGGCTCCACCGGCTGGATGCCGATGCGGACGATCTCCTCAGGCGATCTCTCCTCGGACATCCCGAAGCCGGCACCGGAGGTCACCAGCAGGCGGCTACAGGCGGACAGGCCCCGCCGGAACTGCTCGCCGCTGGCGAATCTATTATCGTTGACCATGTCGTGGTATTCCTCGGACAGCTCGGCCCATTCGGAGGAGATCTCCCCCGGCTCGTCCATGATCACCAAACAATTCTCCGGCAGATGCTCCAGCAGCAGGGCGGTCCTTTGGGAGGCCTCCATCCGGGGCAGGATGGTGACCCTTTCCAGCCGGGCGGTGGAGCGCTGGTCCACCAGGCTGAAGCGGCGCAGCGAGACCAGGATATCGTCGTCCAGTTCCAATCTGACCGGCCCCTCCTCGCTGAAGCTGGCGATGTCGATGATGGAGCCCCGCAGGCTGATGTCGCCGATGCCCGATACCACCGGCTGGCGTTCATAACCGGAATCTACCAGCTTGGCCAGCAGCTCCTCCCGATCCAGCTTCATGCCTAAAGAAAGATCGATCCTACACTGGGCGAACTCGGACGGGTTGATGGTGCGCTGGATGACCGACCGGGCCGAGGCCAGGATAAGGGCCGGCTGTTTGGACGACAGGGCCTGCAGGCATTCCATCCGGCTGCCCACCAGCTCCACGTCCGGCTCCTTCTGGTCGCCCGGCAGGATGTCCCAGGCCGCCCACCATCTGATGTTCTCCGGGCCCAATATAACGGAGAGGTTGTCCCGCTGGCGCTCGGCCTCCTCGTCGCCGGGGGTGATCCACAGCACGGTCCGGGCTTTTTTGGCGTACAGCCCGGAGACGATCACCGACTTGCCGGCCTCGCAGGGCCCGGTCAGGCCGAACAGCTTTTGATCGGAGGCATACATCTGGAAAAGCTTGCCGAACGAAGGGCTTTGGTAAACCGCTTTTGAAAATTTATCCCAGATCATATTATGTTTGTGTTATTAAGCTTATTTAAATCTCTCACAAAACCACAGAGGCACTAAGATTATTTTGTAATTACCCAGAACTAAGATTGCCCTTTGAGTCTTTGTGTGAAAATATTCTTGGTTAATTTTTTGTGTTTTTCGTGTATTTCGTGGGCAGCATCCCCGAACCATAAACGCCGAAAGGCCAAGGCCCCGCTTGCATGGGGGGTCTTGGCTGTTCTTTTATTCGATTAGAAGTAATTATACACCGAAAGGATATTTTTGTAAAGCTCTAAAATCAAACGCTATGGGCCATAAACTCGTTATACTCCCCGCAATATTCGAAGCCCAGCTTCCGATAGCATTTGACGGCCCCGGCATTCCCGCCCAGCACATTGAGCCCGATGACATCGACAGTCTTAAGAAGATTTTGGCACAACGCCGCGGTGACCTTCGTTCCCAGCCCTTGCCCCCGCAGTTCCAGTAATGTGGCGATGTTGCCCAGCGCCGCCACTTTGTACTTCGGCGAGTAGACATGGATCCCGGCGATGCTTACAAGATGACCGCCCTGGCGGATCCCGAAATACTGTCCGGTCTCCAGCATACGTGAATCGAACCAGTTACCGGGGTAACTGGAGGCGTAGAAATTCAATATCTCTTCCCTGTCGGAGGCATTCAATGGCACGGCGCCGGCGGTATCGGTATCCTTCAGCTTGCCCGGCCGGGACAGCGCCATCTTATGGTGGGCGCCGTGCGGGTCTAATCGAAACTTTGCTTTCAATATCCCTTCCAGTCCCGGGGTCAGATGGCAGTAGAACCTGTCCGGCATTTCACCAGCCAGTTGAACCAGAAGTTCTTCCATGAAAGGGGATCCCGGCTGATCCAGGGCCAAAAGGACCGGCAGTTCGGTGCCGCGGTATAACAGGGCTATGGCCTTTGTTTCCCCGCCAACCTGATGCGCATACCAGGTGGTATAGGGGAAGAAGAAATCATCCAGATCGCCCAGCTCGTAGAGGTGCAGGGCGGTGTTGCGCCGCAGAAACAATTCGATGATGGTCTTATCTGTCAAAACTTTCATAGAACGCTGATGAACGCTGATTTTATCGATATTAATTGCAATTGCTTTTTGAACCGCCAGTGCCCCCGCTGTAGCTATGGCACTCGAGGAAGCCGATATAAAGCGTAAGCGGAAGGCGCCAAGAACGCCAAGATTTTTTAATTTCCCTTTGCGGGCTTTGATGGCGTCGGACGCTGATGAACGCTGATCTTATCGATCCAGTTTAAGAATATCAGTTCAATCTGCGGGTATCTGCGTCCCATTTAAGGTGGCGTGTTTCGCATTCAGCTTTTTCACCTCCCGCAATATCATCAACGCAGTTATGGACGCCGCAATGAAATCCGCTATCGGCCCGGACAGCCACACCCCGTCGATCCCCAGCAGCGGCGGCAGGATCAGCACCATCGGTATCAGCACGATCACCTGGCGCAGCATATTGAGGAACATGGCGATCCTGGCCTTGCCGATGGCCTGGAAGAAATTACCGCCCACCACCTGGAAGCCCACCACCGGAAAGGCCGCCAGCAGTATCCGCATGCCGCGCACTCCGATCTCGGCCAGCCGCGGGTCGCTGGTGTTGAACAGGGCGATGATGGCCTGGGGAAATATCTCCACCGCCAGCCAACCGGCCACGGTGATGCCCGTGCCGGCGATCAAGGCCAGTTTGAGGGTCTTTTTGACCCTGGCATACTGCTGGGCTCCGTAGTTGAATCCGATGATGGGCTGGGAGGCCATGTTGACGGCGATCACGCAGAACACCACCATCACGGCCACGCTGTTGATGATTCCCATAGCCCCCACCGCCAGATCCCCGCCGTACTTTATCAGCTGGATGTTGAACAGCGCGTTGATGACGCTGCCGGCCAATTGCATGGCGAAAGGAGCCATCCCGATGGAGAAGATGCCCAGCACGATCTTCTTATCCAGCCGCAGATTGACGGTCTGCAGTTTCAGGCCGCTCCTGCCGCCGGTGAAGTGCAGCAGCACCCAGCTGCTGGTGATGGCCATGGAGATCACCGTGGCGATGGCCGCCCCGGCCACCCCCATCTGGAAGACGAAGATGAACAGCGGGTCCAGCAGGGCGTTGGCCACCGCCCCGATCAGCATGGTGTACATGGCGATCTTGGCGTGGCCCTCGGCCCGGATCATGTTGTTCATCCCGAAGCCCAGCCCCTGAAAGATGTTCCCCCATAGGATGATGGTGATGTACTGCTTGGCGTAGCCCAAAGTGTCCGGCCCGGCCCCGAACATGGAGAGGATGGTGTCCCGGAAGATCAGGCCCAGCACCGTGACGCCGAAGGAGATGATCACCAGCAGGGTGAAGGCGTTGCCCAGGATCTTCTCGGCCTCCGGCTTGTTCTGCTGGCCCAGCCGGATGGAGACCAATGAAGCCGAGCCCATGCCCACCAGCATGCCGAAGGCCATGGCGATGATCATGATGGGAAAGGTGACCGACAGGCCGGACAGCGCCAGCGCCCCCACCCCCCGCCCGATGTAGATCCGGTCCACGATGTTGTACAGGGTGTTGGCCAGCACGCCGATGATGGCCGGGACGAAATATTTCCACAGCAGTTTGCCTACCGGGGTCTGCCCCAGTTCCTGGGAACGGTCCAAATGAGTTCTCCTGAAAGGCTGTGTCATTCCCGCGCAGGCGGGAATCCAGCTTGATTTATGTTATAGTGGCTATGATGTTTGATTAGTTACGAGGGAGATTTGCCCACGCCTGCCCGCACGTGCCAAAGGCAGACCCGCCTATATGAACTTACCTGCGGTGGCGGGCTATATGGGCTATCCTGATAATGGCGGGAAATGCACAAAAGACACAAACCTAGCTTTTTATTGGCGATACCATAAATGATATCGCTGGATACTCAACAAGGCTTCTATGAAGCCTACACCAGAAGGCCGCAAATGTGGCCTTGATGAAACCCAGCGATAGGCTTCAGCCTATCGCTGTCCCAAACAAAACAGTGCGGGCAGGGAACCCGCACCGTGAGTGTATTATAGCCGAAAGGATGCTGATATTCAAGATAGGTTGTTGATCATACCTTGCGCTATTTTATTTATAATATTTTGCTGACTCCATCAGTATTTCTTTAACTCTAAATGCTGGCACTACAATACCCATAGAAATTGGGCTTGTTGATTTTACTGGATTATCCTCAATAATGCGTTAAAACCACAATGGATGATTCAAGAGATATAGATATTACAAGCGTCTTGCGCTATAATTGGCCTTGGACAAATCATTACCTTTTAGGTATGGATTTGTCCAAGCCATTATTTACGTTTTATAATAGTACCAACCATGCCAAAAAGCCTGCAAACACTGCGTTTGACGTTCAAAGATACCCATCTTACACACTTCGGCGGGATGGTGCTTCTTCAGCGTTTTTGCAACAAGCTTGGACTCCGTCGGCATCTGCAAAGGTCTTTTCGAACGAAGGAACGGAATACCATATACAGCAGTTCCGACTTGATTATGTCTCTGCTATACTCGGTTATGATCGGTTTGCGCCGGATCAACAAGACGGAAATCCTTCAATACAACGGGGCTTTTCTCTCTTTGCTGGGGTTGCGACGTTTTCCAGACCAATCCACTCTCCGTCGCTTTCTCAAAAAGCTTAGAACAAAAGATATACGCCAACTCGTCTCTTTGCATGATCGTCTTCGGCTTGCGTTGTTTCCTTTGCCTAAGCCAAGAACATCGTTGGTTTTTGACTTGGACTCCGTGGTGATAACAATCTATGGCAAGGCACAGTTCGCCCGCGTAGGATATAATCCCAAGAAGCACGGCAGACGATCATATCATCCCCTTTTATGCTTCGAAGCTCATCTTCAGGAGTTTTGGCATGGCTCGCTCCGCCCTGGTAATGCGGCATCCAGTACCGGTGTATTGTCATTTATCAAGCTCTGCCTGGATAAGGCGCCTAATACCATCGCACGATCAAGAATTCGGTTTAGAGCTGATGCCGGTTTCTTTGGCCGCAGATTAGTTGAGTACCTTGATGTACTGGGTTGCGGTTACGCAATCGTAGCTAAGGGTTATCGCACAATCAAAGCTAAAGCCAAGGCTTGCAGATTCATTAAACTGACAAACGGCTGGGAAGTCAGCGAATTCAAGTATCAGCCGCTGCACTGGGAAAAGCCGCATCGGTTTATCGTGGTACGACGCCCGATTCCAGAGGATCCCGTGGAATCTCAGCAGTTGACGTTATTCAAAGATCGAAAGTATGCCTATCATGTCATCGTCACGAACCTGAAAGCTCATCCCTGGAGGGTCTGGCAATTTTATGCCAAGCGAGCTACTATAGAAAAGAACATCAGGGAGCTTCTCTACGATTATCCACTATCTAAGATACCAACAGAAGACTGGCTGGCCAATGTGGCTTTTTTCCATATACTCCTCCTTGCCTTCGACATCATGCATTGGTTTAAAAGACTCTGTCTTCCCGATGAATATCTCTACACCACGCTGGATACGCTACGCACCGACTTTCTGGTGTTGCCAGCCAAGCTGACAAAGGTTGGCGGCCGTAATACTTTAGCTCTACCACAGGACTACCACTATCGTGAGCAGTTCGAGGCTGCGCTTAAGAAAATCGATAAGCTTCGAGTACCATAATTTTGTGGTTTTGCAAGTAATCGTCAGATTGTCATTCAGTATTTATGCTGGCTTTGAAGGGGAAATGTTTATTTTCGTGCATAATTGAGGATTATATTTTTCACCATTAACAATAACAGGGAATTTAGCAAACTGCATTTGCGACACTATGCCCAGAAAAGATGCTTTACCGCCTGCAATAAAATTACCATATCTATCTGTTCCTGTTGGCACTTTGAAAACAGGGCCGCCACTATTCCCGGGGAAGATGTTACAATCTATTAATATTTCATTAAATTCTGGATTAGTGGGTGAAGACCAAGAAATAATACCTTGCCTAAGAATAGCTTTATTCCAATAATTCGGTCCGACAGCACTTGGATAACCCAACACTTGTATTTGCGCACCATCGTATATTTCTTCTGGTGAAACAAAATTACCAAAAGGCATTACGGTTGCTTTTTCTCTTCCTGCTTCTTTGGGCGAAATAATTAAAGGTATACATGCAATATCCACACTGTCATTTGGATGTGGAAACCAAATTCTTTTACCCTTTTCTTTTAATTTTAGTGTAATACCAAAATATTTATCAACTGGTTTATCATCAAACCACGAGAATCTAATTTTCAAGCTTTCAGGTTCCCACGCACTGCTTGGCTCTAAAAATATATGTTTAGCTGTAACCAAAAAAGGGGTTAAAGTTTTATCCCATGGTGAATAAAACAGAACTCCCGTTCCTACTACAATAAATATTTTTTTCTTAACCATTTTGCCATCTGGTTGTTCAATATTTGCAGTATCTGCAATACCAATTGATACGGTTGCTTCTCTCCATACATCTAACCAAGTCTCTTTATTTTCTTGCCCCATAATTATCAGAGGATTAATGAGAATCAGCAAAATAATAAATCTATTTAACATTTGTAAATCTCCTTTTATATTTGCTGTTAACTATTGGATTTGCATAACTATTACGGATATTATTTGTCAACTATACACCCCGCCCCGGGTAAAAATCAAGAAGAAATATCATAAATGGTTTTATAAGGTTGTGTGTTTTAGCGATAGGCTAAAAGCCTATCGCTTGGTTTCATTCGCCTACGCTTTTATTGTTGGCAACTTCAAGCGCCGTAGCTACGGCGAAGGCGCTCAAGGCCGCAATTGCGGCCTCCACGGCAGGCTTCAACGAAGCCTTGTTGAGTAACCAGCGATATCATTGATGGTATCGCTGAATAAAAATTTAAGCCCGAATGGCCTTCCGTTCGGGTTTTAATAACACATTACACCTCAAGCCTCACAAAGCTTTTCTTGGTGATCTCCGACTTCACCTTCCCGGTGTGCTCTATCCCGGCCGGCTCGAACAGCATCAGCTTGACCAAGCCCTTGGGCACCACCTGGTGCTCGGTGCCCCGCTTTACGATGCACATCTCGCCCGCCTTCAATGTGGCGCTGCCGCCCTGCTCCTGGACCTCCAGCTCCCCGTCCATCACTAAGAACATCTCGTCCTCGTTGTCGTGGGTGTGCCACGGCGCCTTGTCGCCCTGGCACTTCACCACCACCATCACCAGCTGCCCGTTCAGCTCGCCTATGATTTTCGGAGAAAAGGTGTCTTGGAACATCCCGAAGCATTTTTCCAAATTTATCGCCTTTGGCATATGATCCTTCTATTGCCCGGCATTTGCGGGATCGAGTTTAAGAAAATCCCCGTCGATGATCAGCAGTTTCGCCCCCTTTTCCGTCACCGAACGGTGGGTGCTCAATTGGTCCGAGACCACGTAGGTCATCCCCCTGGTCATGGCATGCTTCGTCCCGTCCTTGAGCTCGCTGATAAAATCCCCTTCCAGACAGTGCACTATGTGCCCCTTTTCGCACCAATGGTCGGCGATATAACCCTTGGAATATTCGACTATCCTCACCCGCAGGCCCTGGAATTGAATGGTCTGCCAATAGGCCACCCCGGTCTCCCCTTTATATTCCACCTTCGGAACTTTTGTCCAGTCGATGGTTTGAAAGGGAATATTCTGAGTGCTCATAGACCCTCCGTAATGTTACTGCAAATAACTATACACCCCGCCCCGGGCAAAAATCAAGGACAATTTACTGATAATATAAGCCCGAACGGCCTTCCGTTCGGGCTTGACCTAACTCAACCCCTTTCTCCCCTTCTCTTGCCAAGAGAAGGGGCCGGTCGGCCCGCCTATCTGGACTACTTGCCAATGGCGGGGGGATGAGTTGGATTGCTTCATCCGTCAGGCATAGATGTGTTCTCGCAATGACTATGGAGAATAGGTCATCGCGAGTAAGACTCAATATCGCACAAACGAAGCGATCCAGAAAAAACATGGATTGCTTCATCTAACAGGCGCAGATGGCTTCTCGCAATGACTAGAACCATAAGTCACTCTGTGTCTCTGTGGCAAAAATATCCCCCTATCTCCACTTCCTCAGCCTTAAACTGTTGCTCACCACGCTGACCGAGGAGAAGGCCATGGCCAGCGCCGCGAACATGGGGTTCAGCAGTATCCCGAAGAAAGGATACAGCGCCCCGGCGGCTATAGGTATACCGATGACGTTGTAGAAGAAGGCCCAGAAAAGATTCTGCTTGATTATCCTCAGGGCGGCCCGGGAGAGTTTCAGCGACTTGGCGATCAGCTCCAGGTTGTCGCCCATCAAGATGATGTCGGCCGATTCGATGGCCACGTCGGTGCCCCGGCCCATGGCGATGCCGATGTCGGCCTGGGCCAGCGCCGGAGCGTCGTTGATCCCGTCGCCCACCATGGCCACTTTTACATTGCCGGCCTGGGCTTTTTTGACCTGCTCCGCCTTATCGCCCGGCAGAACCTGGGCCATCACCTGGTCGATCCCCAGTTGTCCGGCGATGAAACTGGCCGTCTCCCGGTGGTCGCCGGTAATCATGGCGGTGCTCAGGCCCAGACTCTTAAGGTCGGCGACGACCCGGACGGCATTCTCCCGCAGGGTGTCGGCCACTGCGATGATCCCGGCCGGCCGGGAGTCGATGGAAACATAGACCACGGTCTTGCCCTCCTGCTGCAGGCGGCCGGCTAGTTTCTCCAGCTTGGTGTAGCCGATGCCATTCTGCTCCATCATCCGTTGATTGCCGATCTCCACCATTCGGCCATTGACATGACAACTGAGGCCGGAGCCTGGCAGAACCTTGAAATCCGATATTTCCGATAATGATATTTTTTTAAGCTTGGCGTAATCGACCACAGCCTGGCCGATGGGATGTTCCGAAGAACTCTCGGCCGAGGCGGCCAGGGCCAGCAGGTCTTCCTCGGTGAATTCCGGCATCACCGCCACATTGGCCACGGCGATCCTCCCGGAGGTAAGCGTCCCGGTCTTATCAAACAGGATGCTGGTGATGCCGCCCGCCTGCTCCAGCGCCTCGCCCCGCCGGATCAGTATCCCCAGCTCGGCCCCCCGCCCGGTGCCGGCCATGATGGCGGTGGGGGTGGCCAGCCCCAGTGCGCAGGGACAGGCGATCACCAACACCGCCACTGCGTTGATCAGGGCCAGATTGAATGAGGGCCCCAAAATAAGCCAGACGATGAAGGTAACGACGGCCACCGCCATCACTATCGGAACGAAGACCGAGGCGATTTTATCGGCCAGCCTCTGGATGGGCGCCTTGCTGCCCTGGGCCTCCTCCACCAGCCTGATTATCTGGGCCAGCACCGTCTGGCTCCCCACTTTGTCGGCCCTAAAACGGAAACTGCCTGTCTTGTTTATAGTCCCGCCTATTACCTTATCGCCGGCATTCTTGTCCGAAGGGATACTCTCCCCGGTGATCATCGATTCGTCGATGGAGGAATATCCCTCGGTGATGACCCCGTCGGCGGCGATCCTTTCGCCCGGCCGGACAATGATGATATCCCCGACGATAAGTTGCTCCAGCGGCGCTTCGATCTCATTGCCGTCCTTGACCACCCGGGCGGTCCTGGCCTGCAGGCCTATCAGCCGCTTGATGGCCTCCGAGGTCCGGCCCCGGGCTTTGGCCTCCAGCATCCGGCCCAGCAGGATCAGGGTGATGATCACCGCCGCCGAATCGTAATAGTAGGCCGGCTCCCGTCCCGCACCGGCAAAGAATTCCGGGAGGAAGGTGGCCGCCAGGCTGTAGCCGAAGGCGGCGGTGGTTCCCACCGCCACCAAAGTATTCATATCGGCATTGCGGCGTTTTATCGAGGCCCACAAACCTTTGTAAAACGGCCAGCCGGAGAATATCTGGACCGGGGCCGCCAGGGTCAGCATGACATAGGGGTTGTAAAGCCATCCGGGAACAAAGTGAAGGAGCATATGCATCCCGCCCAGGAAGACCGGAACGGCGAATATCAGGGCGAACAAAAACCTTCGTTTTAGCGACCGGTAATATTCCTCCCGCCGGGAATCCAATGATGAAACGGCAGTAATTGATGGAGCCTCGGGCGAGGATGTCGTTTCCGGCACTTGATACCCGGCTTCGGTGATGGTGTTCTTTATCCTCTCCCTATCGGTCGCATCCGGAAGATAGGCGACCTCGGCCCTCTCGGCGGCCAGGTTGACGCTGGCCGAGATAACGCCCGAACTTTTCTTCAAGGCCTTCTCCACATTCAGCACGCAGGAGGCGCAGTGCATGCCGCCCACCGGCAGGGATATTTTATTCATCGGAACCTGATAGCCCGAATCGGTGATGGCCTTGACTATCCCGGTGATATCGATCTGCCCCTCATCGTATTCAATAAAGGCTTTCTCGGCGGCCAGGTTGACGCCGACCGAAACTATCCCTTCCAGCTTTTTCAGGTACTGCTCGACGTTATTGACGCAGGAGGCGCAATGCATCCCGCTGACGGGGATCTCGATTTTTTTCATATTTCTAAAAATCTATCTGTCTAATGTTCAAATCGTCCAGATGGTTGGTGTCGTTCAGGCAGGTCAGCACGAACCTTTTCCCGTCCCATTCCACGGTGGTCAAACCGCAGGATGACAGTTTGATATTCCAGAACCCCTCCGGCTCCATATTCAGCATCTTCATCAGGATCAGCTTGAGGATCACCCGGTGGGTGACCACCGCCACGGTGGATTCCAGGGGGTTGTCTGACACCATTCCCATCATCGCTTTGAATGACTGGGCCTGAATATCCTTGATCTTGCTGGCCCCCGGGATCCTGGCCTTCCAGGGATTCTTCCGCCACGTTTGATATTGTTTGGGATACTTCTGCTTTACCTCCTGATGAGACATCCCCTCCCACTCCCCGAAGCACATGTCCACCAGCCCGGGTCCCACCATCACCGGCAGGCCCTGGAGACGGGCGATGGCCTCGGCGGTGTACATGGCCCGCTTGAGCGAGCTGGAATAGATGGCATCTATCCTGCGCGATTTGAGCCTGGCCCCCAGGGCTTCGGCCTGCTTGCGCCCTGTCTTGTCCAACTCTATGTCTTTTGACCCTCTGAATATCTGTTCTCGGTTCCATTGGGTCTGACCGTGCCTGACCAATATCAGTTCCACCTGTATCTCCTTTGAAATATGATGCACCATTCATTATACGGGTTATATCTATAAAAGCAATACTATTGCACCGGCAATTAAATAGGTGAATAATTCTTACCCGTTTTTTAAACGTCCTTGTTGTCATGCCCGTGAAACTTGTCCTCGACACAGATCGGGGAA